>CADBUA010000001.1 GCA_902797665.1 uncultured Lachnospiraceae bacterium
GAAAAGTTAGGAAAACCTAATGGTGATCCTAATCATGACACTAAAGATACTTTAAATAAAGAGAAAGAACTTAAGTCATGGCTTAAGCATCGTTCTTTATACCGTATCTTAAAATGGTTTGATGCGCATGATACTACTGAAGTATCAAATAACATTAAGAAGACCCGTTGGAACACTGAGACTGTTGCCCGTGATAAGCTGTTAATCAAGTTGCTGGGCATGTGACTTATCAGTTAGATGTCAGAGGGGATAGTGAGGAAGGGACCAGATTTACTGGTCCCTATTCCCCTGGATTTAGGCTCTACATGAAAGAAGCATGGAGAAAACGGAAAAGGCCAGATGATCAAGCTAGAAGACGGATATACCCTGATGCACGAGCATCTCACCATTGACCTGATGCCTGGAGACTTAGGCGGGGCGGATTTCGACATTCTCTGCCGTGAACTGATGGAGCTGTATTCCTTTGGGGTTCGAAACATCGTCGATCTCAGCAATCAGGGCATGGGGAGAAATCCTGGCCGTCTCCGTGCCCTCTCATCCGCCACAGGCATCCGGATCATCCCTTCCACTGGCTATTATCTTGAAGCATATATGCCGCCGAAAATCCGGACCTTTTCAGCAGAAGAGCTGGCCGCAGAGGCTGTGCGTGAGCTGACATGGGGCATTGACGAGGAAGGGTACACGGCCGGAGTCATCGGAGAGATCGGCTGGTCTGCTCCGGAGGCGGGAGAGCTTGAACAGAAGGTCTGGGAAGCCATGAGTATCGCGGCAAGTGAGACTTGCGCGGTCATCTCGACGCATCCAAGCATTGGGAGCGAGCAGATTCCACAGGCGGAATTCCTCATCATGCGGGGCATCAGACCTGAAAAGATCGTGATAGGCCATGCGGAGTTTTTCCCTGATGAAAATGCGCTTTTTGCGCTCCTGGACCTTGGGGTCAATATCGGCATCGATATGATCGGTCAAAGGGGGCAGGCCCGGGATGAATACCGCGCGGATCTGGTCGCAATGCTCCGGGATCGGGGATATCTTTCACAGCTGACGCTTTCGATGGATCTGTGCGAGATACAGGATCTTTGGCAATGCGGCGGGCATGGCTACGCGCATCTGTTTCAAAGCTTTCTGCCTCTTCTTAGGGAGCGGGGAATTCGGGAGGATGAGATTGATCTGATGCTCAGGAGAAATCCGATGCGAATTCTCGGATGAATAATCCTGGTAACTGTCCAGTCCGCTTTGCGCACTTGCTGCGCAAAGCGAGGTAATAGAGAACAAAAGTAAAGGTCGGGCGCATATCGAATGCGGGCGCAGGAGCCTGCGCCCGGCCTCGTACCTGGGAAGGAGTTTGCGACTGGACAGGTACAAATCCTGCAGCATGCAGGATTATGGTGTTGGAAGGTGAAAATGATGAACGAACATACACAGGCAGCGACGGTCCGCAGATCCGATTCCCACATGGTTACGATGCTGCTTTTCCGCCTCCTGCCTGCTCAGATTCTCCTCGCGGCAGTCGGCACGGTGAACGGCATTGTATCGGGACTTTTTGCAGGCAACTTTGTCGGAGAAAGCGCCATGAGCGCCATTGGGCTGTACGGTCCCATCAGACTATTGATGAACGCACTGAGCGCCCTGCTTTTTGGCGGCGCTACGATTCTCTGCGGCAGATACCTGGGCCGAAATCAGCAGGAGAAGATGCAGGATCTGTTTTCCCTGGATCTCTTTCTGGCAGGTGTCTCGGGGATGCTGTTCTGCCTTTTTATCGCCTCTGTCAGTTTCTTTCATCTCAGCGCATTTCTCATCCCTGACGATGCTGTCCGTTCGGTTTTTGAACACTATCTTCTGGGGCAGGCTGTCGGCGTTTTGCCGTTTTTTCTTGGAAAGCAGCTTTCGGCATTTCTGTCCATGGGGAACCGACTGAAGCTGACAACAGCCGCAAGTCTTTTGATGATTGCGGTGAACGCTCTGCTGAACCTCCTTTTTGTCACACTTCTGCATTGGGGCGCATTCGGGACTGCCCTGGCCTGCTCATTGGGCTACTGGGCCTTCTTTGCTCTGCAGGCTCAGGCTTTTCTGAAAAAAAATGCCAGTCTGCATTTGACTTTTCGAAAGCTGACCTGGCGCGAGAGCGGGCAGATCGTCAAAATCGGCCTGCCGGGATCGGTTTCCGACATCTATCAGAGCCTGCTCGGGCTTATTGTAAATGCTCTGATCCTTGCTTATGTCGGCAGCGCCGGCCTCTCAGCCTATGCCGCGTCTGATTCCATTCTCTGCTTCTTCTGGTCGATTCCGGCCGGGATGCTCGCAGTCTCGCGCATGCTGCTCAGCATCAGCTTCGGGGAGGAGGACCGGCAGACGCTTACGGACGTGATGCGAAATATGTTCCGCCGCTTCGTGCCACTGATGTTCACGCTTTCCGCTGTCATGATCCTTCTTGCGGTGCCTTTCACAAGGCAGTTTTACCGTGACCCTCAGGCCCCGGTCTATCTGATGACCGTCCGGGCCTTTCAGATCCTGCCGCTCAGCATGCCGCTCAGCGTGATTTGTATGCATTTTGTCTGCTATGGGCAGGTATCTGACAAACAGGCCCTGGTCCATCTTCTGTCTGCGCTCGATGGGTTTGGGTGCATCGCGCTGTTCACGGCACTGCTGATTCCCAGACTTGGCATGAACGGCGTGTATCTGGCCAACGTTCTGAACGGTGTCGTTACGCTCATGACCTGCCTCCTCTATTCCGTCCTGAAGAATCGTCGCCTGCCCCGGAATGTGGAGGAACTGATGGTGATTCCGGATGATTTCGGTGTGGCGGAGTCTGACCGGATGGATCTGACGGTCAGGAGTATGGAAGAGGTTGTGCTCGTCTCCGAAAGGATTCAGACTTTTTGTCTGGATAAAGGACTGGATAAGCGGCGCTCCGCACTGGCCGGGCTTGCCATGGAAGAAATGGCCGGCAACGTGGTACGCCATGGATTTCCAAAGGATCAGAAAAAGCACAGCGTGGATATCCGCGTTGTGTACCAAAAAGGCGGACTCAGGCTTCGCATCAGGGATGACTGCAGACCCTTTGATCCGGCTGAACGGAAGAATCTGACAGATCCGTCTGATCCCGCCAGCAACATCGGAATCCGGCTGGTTTTTCAGATCGCTGAAGATGTGGAATATCAGTATATTCTCGGACTGAACGTCCTGACGATCCAAATATAAAGCGATTCGTCAGAAAACAGGAGCTGAAGCAGAATGAGAGAGATCATCTTTACAGAGGAAGACAGGATTGCGATCATCGCCCCGCACCCGGACGATGAATGCATGTTTGCGGCCGGAGTGCTTCTGCTCGCTTCCGACAGAACAGATGTCTATGTACTCACAGACGGAAGCCACGGAAACAAAGCACGCAGCATCGAAGAAGAGGCCGCCATCAGAAAGAAACAGTTTGATGCCGAGATGGACTATGTCAAGCCGCATGCCGTCTATTGGTTTGGGATTGAGGATACAAAGCTTTCGGAAAACACCGACATCGCAGGCAGAATAGACTTTAGCCCCTACAGCAGAATTTTTCTTCCCTGGATTGAAAGCCTGCATCCGGATCACAGAGCCGCGGCGGAAATGTGTATCAGCGAAATACGGAGACAGGGATGCCATGCCGAATGCTACAGCGGAGAGGTCTATAAGCCCTTTCCGCTGCCGAGCCACTATATCAATCTGACATCTCTCGCGGAAGAAAAACGCAGACTCATTCGCTTTCATGAAGATCAGACAGCGCTGGAGAGCGTTGTCCTTTCTCTCAATGCTTTCCGGGCTGCTCAGATGATGCATCTGCCAGAATGCAGGTTTGCAGAATGCTATGTTAAAATCGAGTAACTGTTATACCAGATCTTAGGATTTGCCCGAGGATAATCTAAGAGCCTCTGCAGTAACCGGGGCTCTGGACTGCAGGAAGCAAATCCTGAGGGTTGTGAGTAAACTTCGCATAGCTCATGCGGGCGCAGGAGCCTGCGCCCTCTGGCATCTGGGCAGGTACAGAACAGGGATTTGGGAGAATGACCATGCCGATCATAAGAAATGATGAACTCTATGCATCCGCTTCTTCGGAATGTTCGGAAAATATCAGACAATTCCTGACTCTTCTCAATCAGAAGACGCCCGATCTTGATTGGGACAGACTGGAATATGACGGCTGCGCCCAGCCGGACGGCTCTTTTTTTCGTGTCCTTTCTACCATACGAAGCGCAGAGGAACAGATTGCGTGCTATCAGATGGGAAGAAAAGGGGTGGAATATCAGCCAGTCATTTTGTCGGAAGAGAATGCATGTTGTGAAGAAGTTCCGGCAATTCAATATGAGCTGATATCACGCGGCATTGTTGTAGATGAAGACGCACTGGCAAGCAATGCCTGGGCAGGCCAGAGTTATCACAATTGGGGGCTCGCGGTGGATCTGATTCTGACAAAGTTCGGGGATCCACTTTATTTGGATTTGCAGGATGGAAGAATCTCGATCCAGGATTACTATGCGCTCACAGGACTGTCTCAGCTTGCTGCATCCTGCAGTCTGGAATGGGGCGGAAACTGGACAGGCTTCACGGATATTCCGCACTTTCAGGATACGGCTTACAGAATTCCGCCGAAGGAATATCACTACGACAGGAATATGAACTTTCAGTTCATCAAACGCTTTTATATTGGCA
>CADBUA010000002.1 GCA_902797665.1 uncultured Lachnospiraceae bacterium
GGATGATCTGGAGGAAATGCTGGATGCAGGAGAATTCGATCAGGAGAAGATTGAAGACTATATCCAAACATGTCAGGAGGAAGGTGTCAGCTTTAACCTTTTTCATGAGGAGAGACCATTTCTTCAAAGCTCTCCAGTAGAAGGAGAGGGATCGCCGAAAGCCGTCGCCAATCTGGATATCACACTTCCCAGTGGGAACAATCATGTTCATTTCACACATCTTCCGGACATCCCTAGAGTGATGCGGGCAGATCGGGCATTTCGTCTGATGCTGACCACGTATCTTTTCTGTACGGCTGGAGCACAGAAGTATCCTTCTGGAGTCTATGGGGCGCCTCCCTATTTTGAGGTGATCAAAGGCAATACTTTGTTTGAGACGTTGGTATATACGCTCCTGCCGATCCAGAAGATCGGCATTGATTTTGATACTCCGCCGGTTCTATGGAGGAGGAGGACGCCGATTGTCCCAAAGGCAGAAATTGGTCAGACATCATGGCTCCATGGGATGCTGTTCCCGACCAGACGAATCCGGCTGGTGCCAGATGAGAATGGCATGGTCTCAGGGGTGTATCTTAGCCAGGGAGAGAATTATGCTAACAAAGAGAGCTGGCGTGATCCTTATGTCATATATTATCTAAAGGAAGAAAAGGAAACAGATGAAAAGAAGCTCACACTGATTCGCCCCAAAGGCGATGCAGCAATCTGGGAGAATCTTTGCGATATCGTAAATGTTAGAGGGCATCAGGCTTCGATTCTGCTGGAGCAATATAGAGACCTTCAGGATGGACTGACGGTAAATGTGACGCTATATGGAGTGGAGACGTTCAATAATGCCGGCTATCTGGATACGTACCGTTATGATTTTTCTTTCCCGCTGAAGCTGACGGAGGATGAGAAGGCGGCAAAGTTCCTGAAGCTGTGTGTCTCATCCTGTGAGAGTATTAGAGGGAGTCTCAAAAAAGCGTTGAAGGCTCTGAAAGTATTTCCTGATAGCTTTACAGAATCGGTTGTGAAAGGATACTTACAGAAATGCGAGACGCGATTCTGGAGATTTGTTCAGCAGATCGCTGACATGAGTGAAGCGTCTTATAAACCCGCGCACGTGTCGTTCTGCAAGGATATTGGGGACTACGCCAGAAGAGAGTTTCATGAGGCCATAGGGACTGTGAGCCTTCGGGTACGGGAACTGGTGCTAGCAGAGGAACAGGAGAAGATCCTGAATACTGTAATCGCTAAGGTACAGAAGGGGGCAGCTGAATGAAAAAGGAAGAGATTGAAGAGTTCTTTGGACGCTTGAATAAACTGGGGCCAGGAGAAAGAACAGCCTTGAAGCGAGCGATCGGGACAATGATTCAGAATGCAGATGGCGGTGCGATCACGGCGTATTATCGTTGTGTTCCACAGAATTGGCAAATATCCAGACAGAATGAAGAAAAATGCTTTGGAATAGCGTGTCTTAGTTGTATGTGGGATCCGGGAGATGAGACCGGGAAGCCCCTGGAAGAGATCATTTCCTCACTGATCCGCGGGGAGATTCTCTCGGCGAGTACTTCTCATAGGGTCCAGATCCTGATGGATACCCGTTGGGATCAGGATGGGTATATGTTGAGTAAGCTGGCAAGACTTGTGAAATTGATTTGGCAGAAATCTGACAGGACAAGAATCGATTTTCCGGCACTTCTGAAGGACCTTATATTTTGGGATGTCGAGTCTCAGTATGTACAGAGAAAATGGGCGAAGGCTATTTTTGCTTACCAGAAGCCAGGAGAGATGGAGGAATAAAGAATATGCTGTATGAATTCCATATGCTGAAAAATTATCCGCCTACCAACCTGAACCGAGATGATACAGGAGCTCCGAAAACCTGTGTATTTGGAGGAGTGGCAAGAGGACGTGTCTCCAGCCAGTGCCTGAAAAGAAGCTGGAGGGTAAGCGATATCTTCAAGGAAGAGATCGGTGAAGAGAACCTGGGGATCCGCACCAGGCATCTGCCATCTCAGGTGGCGGATCGGCTCCTCGAGATGGGGGTGGACAAGGAACTGGTGGAAATTGTCAAGGCCAAGATCTCCGGATTTGGAAATAAGGATGGAAAAGAGAATAAGAAAGGCACGTATACGGCACAGATGGTGTTTTACGCGCAGGAGGATATCGAGGCGGTCGCAGAAACTGTAAAGGGGTTCCTGGACAAGTGCGAGGACAAAAAGGCTGTGCAGAAGCTCAAGGGAAAGGACCTGCAGGATGCTGTGATGGCGGCGGACGTTCGACCGATCACAGTGGATATCGCTCTGTTTGGGCGGATGGTCACCAGCAATGCATTTCGTGATGTGGAGGCAGCGATGCAGGTTGCCCATGCTATTTCGACCAATAAGGTTGTTCTTGAGACAGATTATTTCACAGCCATGGATGATCTTCTTAAGGGAGAATCCCTGGATAAGATGGGAACCGGTATGGTCGGTGATATCGACTATAATGCTTCTTGCTATTATATATATGCAGCGCTGGACACTGATATCCTGAAGGAGAATCTGAAGTACTCTCGTACTGAAGCGGATGCGATCATCAAGAAGACGATCCCAGCGATCATGAAGGCTATGGCTTTCACAAATCCAGATGGGAAACAGAATGGGTTTGCGGGGCATGTGCTGCCGAGTGCCATGATGGTGGAATGCAAGACCAGGAAAATTCCGACAAGTATGGTAAACGCTTTTGTCGAACCTGTAACTGGGAAGAACCTGGTAGAGGAGAGCATCAAGAAACTGGCAGCTGAGGTGGATACGACAGCTCACTGCTTTGATCTTCCGGTGGATGAACGTTTGTGGTTTTGCGTGGATAAGTATGATATCCACCCGAATTGTACAGCAAAGTGCTGCGGAACATTCCCGGAACTGGTCGATGCTGCGGTGGCTGCATTAACACATTCATAATATCGAGGTGCTGTGTATGCCTGATGAGAATCTGATCGTTGTCTTGAGGCTGGAAGGAGCCTTGCAGTCGTGGGGAGAAGATTCCCACTGGAATCATCGGGATACTGGGGAATTTCCCACGAAATCTGGAATTCTTGGTATGCTTGGCTGTGCCCTGGGGCTGGAGAAAGGTGACCAGGCATTGATTGAACTGGAGCAGGCCTTCACGATGGCTGTCAGGGCTGACAGGGCCGGGACCAGGCTGGTCGATTTCCATACGGTGACGGGTTCTCCGCTCTTGACGGCAGATGGCAAGCCGAGGTCTGTGGGCAATACATTCATCAGCAGACGTGATTATCTTCAGGACGCTTGCTTTACCGTGTTTCTGCAGATCGATCCGAAGTGGAGGGGCCGCGTCAAGGAAGCTTTGAAGAATCCCATCTGGCCAATATATCTTGGGAGGAAGAACTGTATCCCTTCGAAACCAGTGTTTATGGAGGAGACAGTAGAATATGCTTCATTGATAGATGCGGTATTTCGCTACCAACCTGACGCCAGAGCTGTGAAACCGATGGCTTTTGAGATTGAGGATCGGGATGATTCCCTGGTGAGCCTGAGCAGGCCTGACAAGATGGTTTCTGCTGACCGGGCTTTTGCATTGAGAAGTGTCTGGCGTGGGACGGTGAAGGAGGAGGAGAATGTACCTGTCAAGGATTGATATGGACCTGTCCGATTCTTATGTGCGTTCTTCTCTTAAGGATGCCCAGAAGATGCATAGGCTATTAACTGGGCTATTTCAGAAATCAAGACAGGAGGCATCTCTTCTGTATCGGGTTAAGGTGAGCGCGGGTAAGGTCATGGTCTACCAGTATTCTAATACCCCGGTCTTAAGAGAACGGCTCAGAGATGGAGTCCATCTTTTTGGAGAGCGTGATATAACCGGATGGCTGGAGAGCATGCAAGAGGGGCAGAGCTGGGGCTTTGATATTGTGACAATGCCATTTAAAAAGGAAAAGCAGGGGGAAGGTACAAATAGCCGCAGGCGCTTCATCAAGGATCAAGAGGAGCGGCTGGAATGGCTCTCCAGAAAGGCCAGCCAGAATGGATTCTCTATCTTGGATGTGGAGGAGAACGAGGGAGAGAAGCTGAATATTTATCACTCGAGTGAAAAGGGTGGCAAGATGACAATGGATCATTATCGTTATTCAGGAAGGTTAGTGATCACGGATGCCCAGGCATTCCGCAACGGTATTATTCAGGGCATAGGACCAGGGAAAGCCTATGGGTTGGGGATGATGCTGCTCGTGCGTTAAGGGAAGGTGGAATGGAATGCCAAAAGATTTGCATGA
>CADBUA010000003.1 GCA_902797665.1 uncultured Lachnospiraceae bacterium
AATAATGCCGAAGTTGTTTGAATCTGTTGACCTTTCTGATTGCGGGAGGGTGGATGTGGTTGCCTTTATCTTTGTCCTGTGGATGATTCTGAACGGGAAATTCACGCTGGAACTGATCTTTTTCGGCGCGCTGGCCGCGCTCATCGTCTATCTGCTTGCCCACGCCGCCTTCGGTTATACGATGGAGACGGAGCGGCTGATCTACAGGAACGTTCCCCTGATTCTCCGCTACTTTGTCAACCTGATCGCAGAAATTTTTATCGCGGCAGTGAAGGTCGTGAAGATCTCCTGGAGGGGGAAGCCGGACCCTGTCATCATCGAGTTTCATTCTGGGCTGCCCAGCAGCTTTCAAAACGTCATTCTTGCCAACTCGATCACCCTGACGCCGGGGACCTACACCATCTTCCAGGAGGGGGATCAGCTGGCTGTACACTGCCTGAGGCCTGAGTTTGCCGAGGGAATCATGGAGTCGTCCTTTGTCCATCTGCTCAGGCTGGTCCGCCTGGATGGGGAAGATACAAAGGGGGATCATCTGAGAGAAAAGGAACAGGGCGGAAAGCGTTTTCAGCTCTGGAGAAGCAGGAGGCAGAAGCATGAGCGTTGAACTGGCTTACCACTACCTGTATCTCTTTGCGATCACTGTGCTATCGGTCCTTCTGGCGGCCATGTTGATCCGCGCCGTGACCGGGCCACGCATGACAGACCGCATCCTCTCCATCAACATGATCGGGACGATGGTGATCTCTATTCTTGCCATCTCCTCTATGCTGAATGAGGAGCCTTTCCTGGTGGATGTGGCGCTGATCTACGCGATGATCAGCTTCCTCTCGGTTCTGATCCTGGCCATGGTGTATATTCCGGACGGGGTAAAGCGCAGAAGGTTCTTTAACAGGGACACAGAGATCGGACTTGGGCATCCCGCGGGGGATGATGCAGCCGTCCGGCTTGGAAAGTGGATCAGAAAAGGAGCTGCCGCTTTGAAAGCGGGCGAGGCCTCTCTCGGAAAGAAGAACAGGAAGAAGGCTGCAAAGAGCGCGGCAAAGAGATCTCCGTTCAGACAGATCAAAGTGCCGGAGCCTGAGACAGCTGCTGATAAAGAGGCTGAAAAAGAGGCTGAAACAGACGCTGAGACAGATGTCCGGGGAAAGGACTCCGTCGAGACTTCTGTGCTGATCCCCAAAAAGAGCGAGGGTTCGGAGAAGCCCCTTCCTGAGCGTCAGGAGAGGACTTTTGAGGCGGCACAGAAGCAGGAGCGCGCTCTCAGCGAGAAAAATAAAGAGAATCCAGAGAAGAAAAAGAAGAAAAAGAAGAAAAAAAGAAAGGGGGCGCACTGATGCTGGCATGGATTCGTTTTTTCATTGTGGCGGCCATCATGCTTTTTGCCCTCTCTCTGTTCGTATCGGAGCTGCTGGGCTTTTACCGCTTCGGTTTTGTGATGAACCGGGTGCATGCAGCCGGAATCGGGGATACTTTGGGGCTTTTTTCTGTGATCCTTGCCCTGATGATCGCGGAGGGGATTTCCATGGTGACGCTGAAGCTGCTGCTTCTGGTTTTGTTTATGTGGTTCAGTTCTCCGACGTCCACGCACTTCGTGAGCCAGATCGAGTACTTCACGAATCCGTCCCTCTACAGCCATGTCAGGCGGGAGGGCATCAGTGAGGAGGAGCTATCCTCCAGGGATACAGAGAACAAAGAGGGCGGAGAATCCGCGCCTCTGTGAGAATACAGGGGAATGCAGCCATGGAAGCTAAAGAGATCGTGTTAGTGATTTCATTGATCATTCTGATCGTGTGCGCCGTCTCGGTGAATCTCACGAAAAACCTTCTCTCCGCAGTGATCATCTACCTGTCCTACAGCTCGGTCATGTGTATCGTCTGGGTATTGATTGAGTCTCCGGACCTGGCGATCACGGAGGCGGCGGTTGGCGCCGGTGTCAGCGGGATCATGCTTCTGCTCACGCTGAAAAAGGTCAAGGAGGAGAATGAGCGTATTTCCGACGAGATAGAGGACCGGCGCACGACCCGTGAGATACTGGAGTCAAAGAAGGCGGAGGATGAAAGCCTGGGAGGGGAAGCATGAATAGCAGGTTCCGGCAGTGGCTGGATGGCGGCCTCGATGAGGCTGAAATGATCCGCATCATGGACGCGAGTGAGCTGCCGGACCGGCCCAGAGAAGAGATTCGCCAGGAAGCGCGCCAGAAAAAGGAAGAATTCCTGAAGCAGGAGGAGATTCAGAAGGAGATTCTTGCGTCGCGTGAGAGGACCCGTTGGTTTTACATCTTTGTTGCGGTGCTCTCCTGTGTCTGCCTGATCGGTGTGCTGCTCGGCCTCGTCGCGCACCTGCCCAGGTTTGGGGTGGAAAACCCCCTGACAATGGAGGTCGTGACGCGCTATGTCGAGGAGGGACTGGAGGAGACCGGGGCAGTGAATATCGTCAGCGGCATGATCCTTGACTATCGTGCCTTTGATACCCTGGGCGAGTCCAATGTCCTGTTCACAGCCCTTGTGTGCGTCCTGATTCTGCTCCGTGCCGACCGCAAAAACATGCAGGCCGGACGGGAGGACTATTATAAGATTCGAAGCGACCAATACTATGATCTTTCACACGATGCCATCATGCGCTTTGCTGGGATGGTCCTCATGCCCTGTATTGTCCTCTATGGGATGTATGTGATCCTGAACGGGCAGAACGGACCGGGCGGAGGCTTCTCTGGCGGCGCAGTCATGGGAGCCGGCCTGATTCTGTCCGCGGCAGCCTTCGGCTTTGATACGGTGGACAGGATCTTCACCCTCCGCCTCAGCAACATCATCACCTTCGTCTCCCTGAGCTTCTACAGTCTGGCCAAGGGCTATGTCTTTTTCATGGGAGCGAACGGCTATGACAACCATATCCCCAAGGGAACGCCCGGAGCGATCCTCTCAGGCGGTATGATCCTGCCGCTGGACATCGCGGTGGGCATTGTCGTGGCCTGCACCATGTTCGGGTTCTACAGCCTTTTCCGCCGCGGGTGTATCGGCGGAAAGACGGAGTGAAAGAATCCTTGCTTCTGTCCAGTCCGCTTCAGCCTGGCAGCTATGAATCTATTTTGAAGGATTGTCATTTTTTGCTCAAATGGCGGGCTGCGCATTTATTTATGGATTTATATATCATTTTATTGATTTTTTGTAAACTGGATCGAAACGGCGATAATGGGATACATGAATTCAATATCATAAATGACGCTGATTAGATGATAAAACATATTAAAATCGAATATATTGGCAAAAATGTGCACGCAGACTGCAGCCAGACCTATGAGGGGCCTGGCGTGTACATCTTTACTGATCTCACAGAGGTTTCGCTATGCAGGCATTGATGGAAAACTATGTGGAGGCGGCAGCGGTCATTCTGTTTGGCGTTGGCTTCACCACGCTTTTGTTTCACCGGAACCTGATCAAAAAGCTGATCGGGATGAATATCATGGACACCGGGGTTTTTCTCTTCCTCGCCGCCATGGGCTACATCCGTGGCCGGCATGCCCCGATTATCGAGAACGGGGTCGAGGAGGTGGAGCGCTATATCAATCCGGTGCCCGCGGGTCTGGTGCTGACCGGAATCGTGGTCTCAGTCTCCGTCACTGCGGTGATGCTGTCTCTGACCATCCGGCTCTACAAGCGGTATCACACCCTGGACCTCGATGCGATCTATGTCCTGTCCAGACATCAGGGAGAGGACAGATAACAGACAGGGGAGGGCGGAGGCACTGCCTCCGGGCTCTTTCGGACTGAGGGGAAGCATAACATGAGTTTCATCAGGAACTTTCCGCTATTTACGATTGTCCTGAGTCTGTTCTCAGGGGCGCTCTGCCTGCTGATCTCCAGCAAGGCGGCGCGGATCTACACCGTACTTCTTGAGTCCGTCCTGACCGTGATGGTCTCGATGACACTCTGGTACACATACACCACAGACAGTGCCTTCACCTACAAGATGGGCGAATTTCCGGCTCCCTGGGGCAATGAGATCCGGGCGGGCGTTCTGGAGTGTGTGATTGCCCTCACCTTTCTGATCATCATCCTCATGAGCCTTCTGGCAGGAGATCATTTCCTGAGGATCGACATTGATGAGAGCAAGCAGAACCTCTTCTTCAGCCTGGTGAGCCTGATGACGGCGGCTCTGATGGCCATGACCTGGACCAACGATATCTTCACAGGCTATGTCTTCCTGGAGATTCTGACACTGACCTCCTGCGGGGTTCTGATCGTTCGGGAGATCGGGCGGACGACGCTGGCGGCTGTCCGATACATGATTCTGAACCTTCTGGGATCCGGGCTCTTTCTTTTAGGGGTTGTGCTCCTCTATGACCTGTCAGGACATCTGCTGATGGTCCCCATGCACGAGGCCATAGCGCGCATCGCTGAAGACCCGGAGAGTATTCCGGTCATCGCCCTTTCAGTGGGGATTCTGACCATAGGACTCGGTATCAAAAGCGGGCTTTTCCCCTTCTACTATTGGATGCCGGATACCTATGGTTCTGCGACCCCAGCTTCGGCCTCCCTGATGTCCAGTCTGGTCACGAAGGCTTACATTTTCCTCCTGATTAAGATCTATTTCCGGGCAGTCGGGATGGAGGTCATCAGAAAGACTTCGATTCTGGAGATTCTTTTTGTGCTCGGCATCCTGGGCATGATTTTCGGCTCGGTGCGGGCGGTGAGCACGGGATCCATCAACCGCATGATTGCCTACTCATCAGCTGCCCAGATTGGATATATTTACATGGGGCTGGGCATCGGCACCCTGGCGGGGCTGACCGGGGCTCTGTTTCAGATAGTAGCCCATGGGTTTACCAAGTCCCTCCTGTTTTTGACAGTCCCCTATCTGGCGGAGGCCTCGGGAAACAGTCTGTTATTCGGGTCTCTGCGCGGCGCTGCCAGAAAAGACCGTCAGGCCGCTTTCTTCTTCCTGATCGGGGCTTTATCCATGGTGGGAATCCCCTTCTTCGCAGGTTTTCCTGTGAAGCTCCTGCTCGGAGAATCTGCAGTGGGCCAGCATAGCAGCTTTAAACTTCTGGCCGCGATGCTGGGGCTCGCCATCAGCACACTCCTGAACGCCATGTACTTTATTCGCACTCTCATTCTCCTCAACATGGAGAAGCTGCCGGAAGAAGCATCCCCCGGGGAAATGAAAGTGCGGTCGAAGAGTGGGGGTGTCCAGCGGATCGGCTATCCCTTCGCGGCTCTCGTTCTGGCAGCCGCAAATATCTTTCTTGGGGTGTTTTCATGGACTTTGGTAGAGCTGATCCGCCTGGGACTCGCCATGTTTCAGTGATGACTGCCTGTTTGAGACCTGTGTTTCAGAGTATTAGAGGAGAGCAGATATGTTAACGATATTGGCCGTTATTTTTCCGGCTATAGCTGGAATCGCCGCTTCCATCCTGCCTGAGGCAGCGCATCAGGAAAGCAAAGGGGGCTGGGGGATTCTTCCGAAGATCTCGATGGATGCTGTCCGGGGGAACCGGAACGCACGCTATGCCTTGATCTCCCTGATTACCGCCTTTCTGAGCCTTCTGGCCATCTTTTTCGGGCGTCCGGTGACCCTGATCGAGTTCTCCGAGAACGTGACGCTCCGCTTTGAGCTGGACGCGCTGGGAAAGTTTTTCCTGATCGCGGTACTGATCCTCTACACGGCTGTTGTGTTCTACGCCTTTGAGTACATGACCATGGAGGAGAACCAGAACGTGTTCTTCGCTTTCCTGTACGTCTCTTTGGGCGCTCTGATCGCGGTCTGCGCATCTGGAAATCTGGTCACGGTGTATCTCTTCTTTGAGATGGCGACCCTTACGACCGTGCCCCTGGTTCTTCACGAGGGAACAAAGCCTGCCATTGCAGCCGGCATGAAGTATCTGTTCTACTCCATCGGCGGCGCGCTCATGGGGCTCTTCGGCGTCTTCTTCATCTACTTCTACGGGGCAGCGGGCAGAAACTTTCAGCTGGGCGGCTTTCTCGATGAAGCCGTATCTTCCGGCCACAGAGGGATGATTCTGACGGCTGTTTTCATCGCGATTATCGGCTTCGGCACCAAAGCAGGTCTTTACCCCATGCACGGCTGGCTCCCGACGGCCCATCCGATCGCCCCGGCTCCGGCATCCGCCCTGCTTTCAGGCATCATCGCCAAGGCTGGCGTCATCGCAGTCGTCCGCCTGGTCTACTATTCAGTTGGTGCGGACTATCTGCGCGGAACCTGGGTACAGATGACCTGGATGATTCTTGCCATGCTGACCATCTTTATGGGGTCCATGATGGCATTCCTGGAAAAGAACATGAAAAAGCGCCTGGCTTTCTCGACAATCAGCCAGATCTCCTACATCATGCTGGCGTTGTCGACCCTGTCAGACACGGGGGTCCGTGGTGGTCTGATCCACATGATGAGCCATGCGGTCTCCAAGGGCTGCCTCTTCCTCTGCGCCGGAATCTTTATCTACAAGCTGGGCAAGCGGGAGGTCTCTGACCTGGTTGGGATTGGGAAACAGATGCCCATCACCATGTGGTGCTTTACCATCGCTTCCCTGTCCCTGGTAGGGATCCCGCCCATGGGCGGCTTCCTCAGCAAGTGGGTGATCGCGATGGCTGCTTTGAATGACGGGATGGGAGTTCTCACCTTCCTTCCGGTGGTGATCCTTCTGATCTCCGCCCTGCTCACAGCAGGTTACCTTCTTCCGATTTCTTTCCACGCCTTCTTCCCAGGAGAGGACTATGACGGTCCCACGGAGAACAAGGAGCCGACCAGACTCATGACGATCCCGATGATCTGCCTCTGCGCAGCTTCCCTGTTCATGGGAATGTTCGGAGTCCGGGTTCTCTGGTTCTGACAGGCGGCAGTTTGACGTTCTCTGAGAGAGGGGGATTGAGGTGGATAAGGCGATTATCCTGATATCAATCATTTTTCCGATTGCTGGCGGGAGCCTGCTTTTCTGCTATCAGCCGAAGACGGACAGTCTCCGGAACTGCTACTGTGAGGCGGTCGCCGCCGCTACGACGATCCTGGTGTGGATGGCGGTCTGCTTTGGACGCAGGGGCGCCTTCACGGCCCTTCGCTTTACCCAGGGCTTTACGCTGTCTTTCCACATGGACGGTCTGACCCTGTTTTATGCTGCCCTGATCAGCATCATGTGGCCGCTCTGTCTGCTTTACGCCTTTGAATACATGGAACACGCGGAAGAGAAGAACCGCTTCTTTGCGTTCTATCTGATGACCTACGGCATCACCCTGGGCGTTGCCTTTTCCGGGAACATCCTGACGCTGTATGTCTTTTACGAGATGCTGTCGCTGGTTACCCTTCCTCTGGTGGCGCATTATGAGGACTACGAGAGCCTCTACGCCGGACGGGTCTACGCCGCCTACACAGTCGGGGGAGCGGGTCTGGCTCTCATCGCGGTGATCTGGGCAACTGATCTGGGCGGCGGGGCTTTTGCCTATGGCGGCAGCGCCTTCGACGGCGCTGCGCGCTCCGTGATGCTTCTCATCTACTTCTTCGGCTTTTATGGCTTCGGCGTCAAGAGTGCTGTCTTCCCATTATCCTACTGGCTTCCGACCGCGTCGGTGGCCCCGACGCCGGTGACAGCTCTGCTGCATGCGGTGGCGGTTGTCAACTCCGGTGTCTTCGCTGTCACGCGCCTGACCTGGTTTGTATTCCGCCCAGAGGAGCTCCATGGCAGTTGGGTGCAGATCACGGTCCTCTCTGTGACTGCCTTTACCCTGCTCTTTGAAGCGCTGCAGGCGGTCCGGGAGCGCCGCTTCAAAAAGAGACTGGCCATTTCGACCTGTTCGAATCTGTCCTACATGCTCTTCGGCATCCTTCTGATGACGCCGGCTGGGCTGCGCGCCGGCCTGAGCCATTTCCTCTTCCACAGTCTGATCAAGATCTCTCTGTTTCTCTGTGCCGGGGCCTTTATGCATCAGACGGGAAACAATTATGTCTTTGAGACGGACGGGGTGGGGTGGAAGATGCCGAAAACCTTTGTCCTGTACACCATCGGGGCCTTGTCTCTGACGGGGATCCCGCTGTTTTCCGGCTTTGTGTCCAAGTGGAACCTGATCCTGTCGGGCATCGCCGAAGGCTCTGTGCCAGCCATCATCGGCACGGTCTGCCTGATTGCGGCATCCTTTTTCTGCGCGATCTACACGCTTTCGGTCAGTGTAAGGGCCTTCTATCCCGTGCCCGGCAGAGAGAAGCGCTATGAAGGGACAAACGTGAAAGATCCGAGCATCCGGATGTTGCTGCCGATCAGCGTCTTCATTGGAGCCAACATTCTGTTTGGCATCTGGCCGGGGCCAGTCATGGGTTTCCTTGGGAAGATCGCGGAGGGCCTTTTATAAGAGGCTTTCAGCATTTCGGACGATCGCCAGGTATTTCCGGCCTTTATACCGGGAAGCATTCGAATTTGCCAGCTGTTCACCGGTATATGCCCGCTCGCGCCAGTTTTGTTTCAGATTTTCGCGCTCGCGGGTATAGGAAGCGGGAGGGCTTCTCGGAGGACTGACTTCAGCTGCTGCTTGAAAGATTCGCGCACCTGTCCAGTCAGCTTTGCCTATTCTGCGCCGGGCCTGGGAATACAGAGCAGAAGATTCTCAAGGGCAATGAGCTTTTCGTCAAAAAGAGGGCGTCTATGTTACCAATACTCATCGTTTTTTTACCCTTTGCTCTGGCGGTCATCTCCTATGGGATCGGCAGGAAAAGCGAGAAATTGCGGGATGGCTTTGTCCTTCTCTCCGCATTTGCCGAGCTCATCCTGGTGGGAGGGCTGTTTGCCTTGGCTCTCCTTCAGCTTGACGCTGAGATGACGGTAAGCCAGACCGTATGGCTCAGGGTTGGGATTCCCTGTGTCTTCAATGACGGGCTGAGCTTTCAGACAGACGGGTTCCGGGCAGTCTATGCCCTCGTGGCGGCCTTCATGTGGGCCTTCACGACCCTGTTCTCCCGGCAGTATTTTGAAGAGGAGCGGGAGAATCTGAGCCGCTACTACCTGTTCGTTCTGATGACACTGGGTGCCACCGAGGGTGTGATGCTCTCGGGGGACCTTGTCACCACCTTCCTTTTCTTTGAGATTCTCAGCCTGACCAGCTGTACCTGGGTCATGCATGAGGAGACGCCGGGGGCGCTCAGGGCTGGCTACACCTATCTTTTCATCGCTGTCATTGGTGGACTTGTCTGCTTCATGGGCATGGCCCTGCTTCAGCATACGGTCGGAACCCTGTCCTTTGACCTTCTGCCGGGGGCTGTAGCTGCACTCAATGGGGAGCATCAGGGAACGCTGGTCCTTGCCGGGCTTCTCATCCTCTTTGGCTATGGCTGTAAGGCGGGGATGTTTCCGGTTCACGTCTGGCTTCCCAAAGCCCACCCGGTGGCACCGGCACCGGCCTCGGCCCTTCTTTCGGGTATCCTGACCAAGGTCGGGATCTACGGGATCCTGATGACGACCCTCTCGGTACTTCTGACGGATGTTGTCTACGGCTGGATTGTCCTGATCCTCGGGACCATTACCATGGCTCTGGGAGCTGTCCTGGCCCTCTTTTCGGTCAACCTGAAGCGGACACTGGCCTGCTCCTCCATGTCTCAGATCGGCTTCATCCTGATCGGCATTGCCATGACCGTACTGCTCACCGCGGCGGGGGATGAGGAAGGGGCGGAAGTTGCCCTCTCCGGTGCCATGCTCCACATGGTCAATCATTCCATGCTGAAGCTGTCCCTTTTCTGCGCAGCCGGCGCTGTGGTGATGAACATCCATGCGCTGGATCTGGATACAATCCGGGGTTTTGGACGCAATAAGACCACCCTCAAGACGGCCTTCTTCCTGGGGCTTCTCGGGATCTCCGGTGTCCCCCTTTTCAACGGCTACGCCAGCAAGACGCTTCTGCACGAGAGCATTACCGCGGGAATCCATTTCCACATCCCCGGGGCAGGGCTTCTCCATGGGATTGAGTGGATCTTTTTGGTATCCGGCGGCTGCACCTTCTGCTATATGCTCAAGCTTTTCATCTGTGTGTTTGTGGAGAAGAACCTGGATCCCGCCCTGCAGGAGAAGTATGACAAAAAGCTCCCCTGCATGACACCCGGAAGCACGATCGCTGTCCTGGGCTCCTCCCTTCTTTTTGTGATACTCGGTCAGAAGGCTGTGTTCGGGCGCCTGGCACGCTTTATGACAGGAAAGCCGGAAGCCCTTCTGGAATTTCATCCGCTGAGCTGGGAGTGCGTCTCCGGCGGCCTCATTTCCCTCGGGATCGGGGCCTGCCTTTACCTCTTCCTGATTCGGAAGCTATTCCTCCGTCAGGGGCATTACGTGAATCTCTGGCCCTCCTGGCTGGACCTGGAGGATCTCTTCTACCGCCCGCTGCTCACGAGCTGGCTGCCCTTTGTGTTTGGCAGTATCCTGGGGCTGTTTGGGAAAAACCGCCTGTCAGCGCCATTTGCCAAGGGGATCACCCTTCTCGCCGGGAAGGCGGCTTCCCTCTTTGGCGAAAACAGGCTGCTTCGGCCTGTCGCCCGCTTTTCCATGTTTCTGTACGCGGTGCTTGGCCGTGCCTTCTCTGACAGTATGGATTTCCTTGTGATCCTCTCCAGAAAGACCTTCGTCCGGGAGAAAAAGGCAGCAGGGTCCTCTGCCCGCAAGAGGAATGCCCTGACAAAGCAGCTGCAGAAGACTGTGCGCACGCTGGAGCCTGTGGTTGGGAACTTCACCTTTGCCCTGATGCTTTCCTGCGCCGGCATTGTTGCCGTCCTGGTCCC
>CADBUA010000004.1 GCA_902797665.1 uncultured Lachnospiraceae bacterium
GAACCCAATAAAAATGCGCCTACTCAGGCGAAACAACGTCATTTATTTTTTCATGTAGACCTACTTTTTTCGGGAATTTAGGTTTATTGACCTTTTTGGGGGTACCTGTTTTTTGACTCGACAACCTTGTGGGCGGGCGTTTCTGGATTTGAGCAAACATAGGAGAAATGCTAAGATGAGTCATTGCCAGCAGAAAAGCCTGCTTTCTGGCAGCAGAGACCTGGGACGGGAGTTCATTCCCGAGATAACAGAGACAGGCAGAGGGTAAATATGGAAAGTCTTGAGATTATGCCGATCCGGGTGCGGATCACAGCCATTCTCAGAAAAGCGATTCTCTCAGGGGAGTACCAGGCGGGGCAGGAATTGAGTCTTACAGAGATTGCCGCGAAACTTGGTGTGAGCAGGACGCCGGTCCGGGAAGCTTTTCAGACACTGGAAGGCGAGCGGCTGATTCAGCTCCGCATGAACCGGGGGGCGATTGTGCTCCCGGTCGACAACAAGTTTATCCGGGATCACTTTGAGATGCGGATGCTCCTGGAGGGGGAGGCAGCCTTTCGGGCTGCGGAACGGGGAATGACGGAGGAATCGAAACTTCTTGAGGAGCAGAGACGCCTTCTTCGGGACTTTGATCAGGTATCCATCTCTGAGATCGAGGAAGCGAATGTAGCACTTCATACTGCCATCTGGAAAGCGGCGGATAATCAGAAACTGTATGATTATCTGAACGCGCTCTGGAATGGGCCCAGCATCCGGGATGAAAAGATGACAAAGAACCACCATCAATTGTCCCTGAAGGAGCATATAGCAGTGCTGGAGAAGATCGGGGAGGCTTCCGCGGAGGGCGCGAAGGAAGCCATGCGCATCCACATCGGGAGGTCCCTCCAGAATATGCTGCTCACGGCAGAGAAGGAAAGCGCAGAAGCGAAAGCCTGACGGGAGGAGCCCGTCAGGAGATGAGGGGCTTTTCCTTTTCCCGGATCAGTCGGGTATTGCACTCCTCCAGGGTGAGGGCATTGTTGAGGGCGTGGAGCAGGATGCTGTCGCGCCTGTTTTTGGGGTAGAGGATCGGGAGTGAAGAAAGGCGCAGAGCCCTCTGCGCTTCCAGAACGGTCATTTTCGCTCCGAAGCAGAGACAGAGGACAAGATCTCGGGAAGGCTTTTTCTTAAAGTCTCTGAGGATCTGGTAGCCATAGTTTACATCGATTCCGGACTGCCGGATGGCCTCACTTTTGGTCAAGTGGTGCTTTTCCAGGACCTGAAGGTAGTATTCTCCGAAGGTTTCCGTCACAAAGCTGTCCTTGTTCTCCTCGAGAAAAGACTTGATGCTCCCGGAGCGGAGCAGCGTGTTCATCAGTTCTTCGGTGGGGCGCTCATCCATGTTTTTTCCTCCCAGAGATGCAGTGAAGCGGGTATTCTGTGATGCTGCGATGTCTCAGTGCCTTAAGCTTTCCTCACTTCAGGATTCTCGCCTGGAAGATCTGGGTGCTCTCAGCACTCTGAGGATATTCTAACATAGAGTATTCTGCCTGTGTGGTGCCATCAGCACAATGAGGGCAAACCCGCAAAGGTGCTCCAGCCTTTCTCTTTAGAGGTAGATATGCAAAAAACAAGCAGCTTTCAAAACTTTGACGAGTATCGTTTGTGGCAGAAAATCCTGATCCTGCTTCTGACAGCAGGGATCGCGGGCATTCTTCTCTCTCTTCTTTACCCGATCGACCTACAGCGGCCATTTACTCCACTCAGCGGAGATCTGGAGGGTGTCTACTATTATATGAAGGCGGTCATTGAGAATGGATGGGCATACACCAGCGCGAGAACTGGGGGGATCAACGGGGCGGAGCTCTTTGACTACCCCATGACCGACTATTTCTTTTATGGGATCCTGCGGGTCATCGGGCTTTTCACAAAGAATATCTACCTGGTCTTCAATCTCTTTTACCTGACCGGGTTTATCCTGACAGCAGTATCCGGTGCCTATGCCTTCCTGAAGCTGGGGATTTCCATCCCTCTGGGGGTTGTTCTGGGGCAGCTCTACTCCTTTACTTTCTATCACCAGTTCCGGGTTGGACATACCTGGCTGAGTTTCTACTATGTGGTTCCACTATCCTGCCTGACGGCTCTGTGGCTGGCAGAAGGGAAACTCACGGAGCAGGCAGGGAATTGTCCAAAAAGGCAGGAGAATGCGGGGACCGTGTCCAAAAAAGCGGGAAGCAGCGCCGGAGGCGCTGACCTCCCTTCAGGATGGAGCAGGCAGGATTCCGGACTCTTCCGTCGGAGGGGGATCGCTTTTGCCATCTGCGTGCTGATCTCGATCAGCGGCTTTTACTATGCCCTCTTTTCCTGTGCCCTTTTCCTGACGGCTTTCCTCATCAATCTTTCCTCAGAGGAACGAAAAAGACGCGGCCTGGCTTCACTGAGCTGCTTATTTCTGACGGCATTCTTTGTCATGCTGACTTTCCTCCCGACCATCCTCTACTGGAGGAGGAACGGACAGAGTCCGACCTCGGAGCTTTCAGTGCGGGATGCTTCGGATGCGGAGTCCTTTGGACTCAAGATCATTCAGCTGCTGCTCCCCCAGGGGAGACACAGGATTCTGCCCCTTCAGAAGATGGTGAGCGCTTACAACGAAGCTGCCCCTTTGGTCAACGAGAACATGACGGTCTCTCTGGGGCTTGTCGCTGCGATCGGTTTTCTGGGCCTTCTTCTGGTTCTTTTTCTCCGCAGAGGGCAGAACACACAGAGGAGCAGCGATCAGAATGAGTGGATCGCGTCTCTGGCGGCCATGAACCTGGCCTCAGTTCTGATCGCCACAGTGGGAGGTCTTGGCGCCTTTGTCTCTTACTTTCTGGGACTTCCGATCCGGAGCTACAACCGGATGGGGGTGTTCATCTCCTTCTTTAGCCTGGCCTTCTCCGGTATTCTGCTGGAGGCAGCCTTCCAGGGAGCTGTGGGCTTTTTCCGCGGGAGAAAGAGCGAGAGGAAAGAGGAGCTTCCTGAAAAGGGCTGGGGCAGGACAGGTGTCGTGCTCCTTCTGAGCATACTCCTTCTGGCTGTGGGAATTTATGATCAGACCTATACGGTGGAGACGGACAGATCTCAGTGGGAGACACTGGATGCCCAGGAGGCATTTATCCGGGAACTGGACCAGGACGAGTCCATCAACTATGTGTTCCAGCTTCCCTATCTGCGATTCCCGACGGATTCCCCTTATCAGCTTTTCAGGGGGTATCTCTTTTCAGACAGACTCCACTGGAGCTATGGCGGCATGGATGGAAGATCGGAGGACCGCTGGGAATCCTGGCTGAATACCCTGGAGGTCAGGGAGAAGATCAAGCAGATCACCTGGTGTGGCTATGACGGCATTTACGTGGACCTGAGCCTTCTTGAGATGCTGAATGAGGATGGGAGCTTTGACCGGGAGGCCTATCTTGGAGAGATCGAGGAAGTGACAAGGGTGAAACCCATCTCAAGCCGGGATGGAAGTCTCTGCTACTTCAGCCTTTCGAAGTACAGAAGGCGGCTGATTCGGCACATGGGAGAAGAGAGCTACCGGGAGTGGTGTGAGAGAGCGGTCGCAACCATGAACAACTGAGGCAGTGAAAACAAGCCGAGATTCGAGTGATACGCATTCAAGGACCGGAATCCGGGGGCATTCAGGAACACTCCTGGAAAGAAGAATTCACATCAAAGTGACATGCATCGATGAAAAACGATATGATTTCACATTCAAGCGATATGGATCATCTTAAACGGATTCGATCGAAACGAAATGCGGGTGAAAAGCATCCGGTCAGTCTGGCCGGATGCTTTTTTCTGCCGGGTATCTGGGAGAAAAAACATCGATAAACAGCGATATCGTCCCAGGAGAATGAAGTCCTGGGAGTGAGCTGGAGGCACCAGAGGACCTTAGTAAGGCTGAAAGGCTGAAAGGCTAAAAGGCCTGGAAGTCTGGAAGCCTATAGAAGATCTGTGACTGCCCAGTCCACTCATGAAGGCCGCGAGTATTCTCGAGATGGCTTCGGATTATCAGAATCC
>CADBUA010000005.1 GCA_902797665.1 uncultured Lachnospiraceae bacterium
GAATGGAAAAGGCTGGTACGACATATACAATCCCGCCGGATTTGATGAAGGCAGGAAGGCAATCTGGAAGAAGACCGGAGAGGAGACGGACGCCGATCAGGCACCCACAAGCATCTTTGTGAAGACAGGTGATATGTATACGACAGCGACAGCAGCGATTACCACGGAGGATACACTGCCGATTTACACCATCATGAACGTATCACCGGTGAAGAGAAAGGTCATCCTTAAGAAGGTGGCAGAAGATACGTTTACACCTCTCCCTGGTGCACAGTTCCGGATCTTTCGGGCGGACCTGTCTGAGATTACGGAAGGCCAGCCGACTACAGGGGAGGGGGCCAGTGCCGTAAGGAAAGGCTATTATGAGAGTGGCGCAGCCGGTGTCTACTTCATCGGTACTTTGCCGGAAGGCAGGTACTATCTGCTGGAGACAGCCGTACCGAATGGAGCTGCAGAAAGCAATCTTGGTAAGGTCTTCACACTCGAAGTCAAAGCCGGAATGGTAAGACAGTTATCAACGGAGGAGACGATCACAGTGGATCATAATCTGATCGACAGCCTTCGCAAGATGTTCGCACCGAGGCCGACGACGTGAGGCACGGATGCGGCACAACAAGCCCATAAAACAGCGCAGCCCCAGCCCTTATCCGGGCGGGGCTGCCATTTAGAAAGATTATAAAGTCAATGAAAAGCAAATAAAAGAGGATAAAAGAAAATAAAAGGATAACCTTTGTGGCAGGAAGTACTTATTATGCTCGAGACCAGGAGAATCAGCCATGTATCGTCTAGTGACGCGGTATATGCAGAGACATGAAAGATTCTCATACGGCAAGTCCTTCGCGCCAATGGTATAACAGGGAGACGCGAACGGAGGGGAAGCGTGTGGCTTAGGAGCATCCCTCCACATGACCCCATAAAGCTCCTAAGCTAAGAGTTCTGGGCCGTATAGAGCTGGGGAGCTGGTTTTTTTGCCGGAGGAGAGCTGCGTAACGTTTTGAATAGGGTATGCTCATCTGATGCCCGCAGAAGTATTTGTATCTGTCCAGTCACAAGCTTCTTTTGACCTGAATTACCACGCTCGGCGCAAAGTGCGCAAAGGGGACTGGACAGTTATGGGCATTTTTTGAAGAAGGAACAAGTCCCCCAAACGGAGCCGGGAGAAATATACCCGCGAGCGTGAGAAACTGCGACAAACTTGGCTTGAGCGGGCATATACCGGTGAAGCACTTGGCACATTTAAGTGGTTCCCGGTATAAACATGGAGAGGAGAGCTTGGTGTGCAGAATGTTTAGATTGTTACCTAACGTTCATTGAGTGTGTAGTAACTATGACAAAATCAGTACTATATAGACATTATGCATAATGAAACGGTTTCGAACGGGGTTGGTCCTCTGATCTTCAGGACGAAGAACAGCATCCCCATGGAGGACATGATGTGGAAGCTCGAAGGAGCTGATCTTGAGGCACTAAATCAGAACTATGTGTCCGATGTCAGATCTCCCAGATACTGCGGAATCGATAAGCTGAGCGTCCTTGGAAGAATATGAGAGAACTGCTGAATTGCATGATGGCTGCGGCACTATTCCGGCAGTTGTTCCAGCTGCCTCTTCAGAGTCAGGGGATCAGTGCCCGGAGCCTGGGCGTATGCGTCTGAGCTTTATGAACATATGCAAACAATCAGCTATGTGAGATGCAAATCTCTGGGGGAAAGGGGGAATTATGCCCTGCACCCGGCCGAATGCCAACAGGAGCTTGCGACTGGACAGCTACCAAATCTCGAGCTGTCTCGGCTGATTTCCCTTTCTGAAATTCTGGCTTTTGGTGGGACCATCATGAAATGGAAGACGGTGAAGTCCCAGAAACGAGGTGATCAGAGGTATTGTGAGAAGGTGCCACGTTTCCCCCCCTCAACCTGCAACACCCCTGATATGCACCGGGGATAGAATGGGGAAGAGCCGCGGAATTGAGACTACAGTGGTAGATAGTGCGCTATATCATTGACCATCATATCCCTTAATTCTATACTACTTATAAATCCGCTTTTCGAAATAGCTTTTGAAGTCTGAGTGCACAAGAGCAGGAGAAGTGCTGTCATAAAGATGGAGTTATGCTGGCAATGAACATGGGAACATTCGCGTATAGGTTCATGCGTTGTAACTGTCCAGCCAGCTTTGCGCACTTGCTGCGCAAAGCTTGGTAAAACAGAACAAAAGCAAAGGCCGGGCGCACAATCCATGCGGGGTAGGAGCCTGCGTCCGGCCTTGAACCTGGACAGGAGCTTGCGACTGGACAGGCAGCTTGCATTTTGTGTTCATGGGCAGTAAGGGAGAGCTATGCCTTAAGACTGGAAGAAGTTGATCGGGCAAACCCTCCTTTGTGTACACCCCTTTGTGGCTGCAAGGCAGGATCGAGATATACCAGAGGTACTTAGGATTTGCCGCAGGCGAATCGTTAGTGCCTCTGCATATACCGCGGCCCCGGATGATAGCTGGCAAATTCTCTTGGCCGCGAGTATAGAACTGGTGATCCCATTAATAGCCATTTTGTATATGCCAAAAATGAGTCTGATTAACAGATAGCAGTATGGTTCAGGAATGCTTTACTTTCAGTCTGCTGGCAGTTGCCAATCGGAATTACATAGATCATGTGTAGAATTTTAATTGAGTCAAATGATAATAACATTTTTGAAAAAACAAGTACTATCTATCTAAAAAGCTATTTGCAACTGCCTGAAAATATCTGAAGATATCTAAGAATCTGAAGACACATACATAAGACAATATAGATTATATATCTGAATATATATGAGAACACTTTCACAATGTGAGGGAGACCAGCTGTAATGGGCATAAGAATAGCGGTAGGCTACGAGTCTTTTGACAGCATCCGTCAGAATGACTGTTATTATGTGGATAAGACAGAGCTGATCTATGAGCTTGTACATGAGACATATAATGCCGTTACGATGTTCACCCGTCCGCGCCGTTTCGGCAAAACGCTCATGATGAGCATGATGGCGAGTTTTTTCGATATTCGCCGGAACAGCAGGGATGTTTTTTCGGGATTAAACATCACAAAGCATGAGAAATTCTGCTCGAAATGGATGAATCAGTACCCGGTGCTGTTTATCACACTGAAGGATGCGGAGGCACTGACCTTTAAAACAGCTTATGCGAAGCTAAAAACAATCATAGCGGATGTGTGTAAAAAGCATGATTATCTTGAAAAGAGTAGAAATGTAAATCCCGCTGACGCAGAGAAGTTTAGACGGCTAATGTACGAAACAGCAGAAGAACAGGAAATCCAGAATTCTCTGCTTATTCTTTGCCGTATGATGGCAGCGCACTACGGTAAGAAGGTGATCCTTTTGATTGATGAATACGATGTGCCTCTTGCCAAAGCCAATGAAGACAAGGAAGGTGGGGAGCGGTATTATCCGCAGATGCTGGATGTGATCCGCGGGATCATGAGCACAGCACTGAAATCGAATGATTACCTGAAGTTCGCCGTGGTTACCGGATGCCTGAGGATTGCAAAGGAGAGCATTTTCACAGGAGTGAACAATTTTGCAGCTTATTCTGTCCTGGATGAAGACTACTCCCAATATTTCGGATTCACACAGAAAGAGCTGGATGGCCTTCTGGAAGCCGCTCATCTGAAAGAAAAAACAGATGTGTTCAAGGAATGGTACGATGGCTATATTTTTGGAGACATGGCTGTCTATTGCCCCTGGGACGTTGTGAACTATGCTGCGGCGCTCCTGAAGCGTAAAAACGCAAAACCAAAGCTCTACTGGAAGAACAGCAGCGGCAACGGGATCATCACGGATTTTGTGGAGAGGAAAGAATTCCGGGTCAGGCATAAATTCGAAACCCTGCTGAATGGCGGGACAATCACCGAGACCGTCTCGGATGAGCTGACTTATGACAGCTTGAATGAATCAGAAGATCATCTGTGGAGCGTTCTGCTGATGACCGGGTATCTGACAAAGGCGGAAGCGGATCTGGATTCGGATTTCGATTCAAATGATGAAGAGGATACGACCTCACTGAAGATTCCGAACAGAGAGATTTCAAAGATTTTCCAGGATACTGTTATGAGGCACTTTTCTGATCAGCTGGATGATGCGCATCAGAAAGCCATGATGGAGGCATTGTGGTCAGGAGATGAAGCTGCCGCATCGAAAGAAATCTCTGATTTTCTCTGGCAGACGATCAGCTACAATGACTACCATGAAGACTACTATCACGCCTTTCTTGCGGGGATTTTTGTCGGCAGAGGGTATGAGGTTGAGAGCAATAAAGAGAGGGGACTCGGAAGGCCGGACATCAAGCTGATCGACAGCCCGAACCGGCGGATTCTGATCATAGAAGCGAAGAAATCCGACAGCGCGGATCAGATGAGGCAGGACTGTGACATAGCCCTGAAACAGATCCTGGATCAGGAATATGCCAAAGGTCTGGATGACTATCAGGTCTTTTGCTACGGGATCGCGTTCTACCGGAAAAGCGCCCTGGTAAAGAAGCTGTAAACTTGTCTGATATACATCATGCAAGTTTATTTTTGGGCTCTTGACAGCAAATCGTATGAAGCCTTGTTTTCTAATGTTGATGATTTAATTTGCTATTCTTTCTGCTGGCATTCTTTCATAACAGCTATGAAGATCATTGGATGAATGATCCGATGACAAGGATATGGATGGATCAAGTCTGATACGCCCAGGATTGATAGACCGTCCTAATCCTGGGACAATACCCAGGGAACGATGGCCGAAGGTGTGAAGATCTTGATCCTTATGAAATATGAGGGATAGACAGACCCCAAGCTTTACTGCGGATATCAGAATCCTGATTACGAATCTGACAACGTGAGAAATGGAGCAGCAACGGAAGAGAAGTAAGTAAATGCAGATCCAGGACAGGTGTAATAATCCTGAAATCGAACGAAATCCAGGCGTACATGCCTGCCGAAGCAACAGATGACCAGAGTCATAGGGCACAAACCCAAAGGAGGGGATTGAAAATCTCTGATGGAGGATTATTCTCATTCCGCCAGACCTCATCCCTCAGGCTGCATTGCGTGCAGCTTTCGCGTGATGTATTTCTCCGATCCCCATTGAAACTGGGCATTTACCGCTTGATACCGGCAGCCATTCAAATATGCCAGGTGTTTCACCGGTATATGCCCGCTCGCGCCAATTTCGTGGCAAATTCTCACGCTCGCGGGTATATCATAATGCCAAGCGGGTTTATAATGAAATGTACAGAATATAGGAATACTATCGGAGCCTGACAGCTTGATTGCAACTGTCCAGTCCAATTTGCGCACTTGCTGCGCAAAGCGTGAAAATATAGAGCAAAAGCAAAGGGCGGGTGTTCTGGAAAACATGCAGGATTGAAGCAGACCCGCCACGAGTATTTCCCCATTTTATGGAGATCATAGAATGAATGAGCATGTGGTCCATCACAGCTACTGCGCTTATGGCAGATCTGGTTTGTTTTGGACCTGAATCCTTGTTACAATCAATATAGGAGGCGCCGGCCCAGGATTTCTGAAGCAGGGTGAGAGTGGATCAGGACCAGAGACAGGATAGCCGGATGGGTTAGACAGGAAGAGATAGACTGGAAGGATAGATCATCAGGAGGAAACCCGTATCCTCCGCTCTCCAGCTGAAAGGCTCGCGCATTGGAGCCTGTTTGCTGAAGGGGTGGAGATACAGGAGTCGACAGAAGCAACATGGGTATGAGATACCCGCGAGCGCGAGAATCTGCGTTTATATTTTCGCGAGCGGACATATACCGGTGAAACAC
>CADBUA010000006.1 GCA_902797665.1 uncultured Lachnospiraceae bacterium
ATTGTCTGATTCTCTGATATCAGCGGCTTTATCCTTCATTTTCCGAAGGCGCCAAAGACAGTTCCTCCGGTACTTCTGATACTCCTGTTACTTCCGGTACTTCTGTTAGCTGATCCGCTTCCGGACTGGTTTCCGTCGCATAGATCTGAATCAGCTTGCCCTGAACAATCCGCCTCACATCATCGTCGCTGGTACAGGTCGACAGCGTCACAATTCGATCTTCCGGAGTCACCTTGACATCCCCACAGTCCACCTCGCTCCGTTCGATGGCCGAATCGATGAACTTCTGGTAATGCTCCAGTGTGAACCTGGTATTGTACGCGGTGCTGATCTTATTCACCAGCGAGCAGGAGAAAATCCTGTACTGGAAGATCATATCCGGTGTAAAGATCCAGAAATACGGCACCCGGATCGTCTCAGGATCATCCCAGAACTTCTTCAAAGAGGCGAACATGGAACCATCCTTCATGTTATGGCCATAGATGATCGTATTCATGTCCGTGAAGCTCTTGGAATTCTCGTAGCTCTCAAAGATACAGCCGGCGTACACTTCTTCTCCTCTGAAAGATCTGTGCAGGTAGTAGTCGTTATCCTTCCCTTGCGCGATGGGATAGGAGATCCCACAGGCAGATACCCGGATCCAACCGATTACATCAGGGTTGATCTTCCGAAGCTCGTCAAACTTGATCGGGTTCTTCATCTTCGGCAGGGTCTTCTTCTCATTGTTCTCGAGGACATCCGCCGTCTGCATCTTGCTGATCTTATCCTCAAGGGTCGACTCATCCTCCAGGGCTTTGACCGAGGTCAGGGCAGAAGTGGGCATCTCTGTCTCTCTTTCGCCGGTTTCCTGCTCCGTCTCAGATTCTCCCTGCTTTTCAGACTGGTTCGTCTCATCCTTCTTCTCAGGCTCATTTGTCTCATCAACCTGGGCGAAATCCTGACTCAGACTGGCATACTCATCTTCCCCGGCTTTGTAGCCCTGATAAAAGGTAAAGAGGCGGGCGGCAGAGTAACCGAACACACCGATGGCGATCACGAGGAAGATCACAACAAGGAGTGTTACCTTTCCCCTTCCGCCTTTGTGTCCGCCGTTTCCATCTCCCTTTCTCCCCCGTTTTTCGGGTTTCTCCGGGGCATCATCCTCCCAGTCATCGTCCCAGCTGTCTTCTTCTAAGCCTTCTTCCTCCCAGCTGTCGTCTTCCCACTCGTCCTGATATTCTTTTTTCCCTCTCCCCATAGATTAAACCCCAAAAAACCTGATCTACAGCCTTATGCCAGTGTCCCGACAGTTCTCGGATACGGGAGGACGTCACGGATGTTTGCGACACCTGTCAGATACATGACCAGACGCTCAAATCCGAGCCCATACCCGGCATGGCGCGTCGTCCCGAACTTCCGGATATCCAGGTAGTTCTGGTACTCGCTCTGATCCATCTTGAGTTCCTCGATCCTGGCTTTCAGGATGTCATAGTTCTCCTCACGCTGGGAGCCGCCAATGATTTCCCCGATTCCCGGTACCAGGCAGTCCATCGCCGCCACAGTCTTTCCGTCCGGGTTGAGCTTCATGTAGAAAGCCTTGATCTCACGCGGATAATCTGTAACAAAGACCGGACGTTTGAAGATCTGCTCGGTCAGATAACGCTCGTGCTCGGTCTGAAGATCGCATCCCCAGTACACCTTGTAGTCAAACTTGTCGTTGTTCTGCTCCAGGAGCTTTACCGCCTCTGTGTAGGTCACGCGGCCAAACTCCGAGGTCATCACGTGGTTCAGACGCTCCAGAAGTCCCTTGTCCACAAACTTGTTGAAGAACTGCATCTCCTCCGGGGCGTTCTCCAGCACATACTGGAAGATATACTTGAGCATCGACTCAGCCAGATTCATGTCATCCTCAAGATCCGCAAAAGCGATTTCCGGCTCAATCATCCAGAACTCCGCGGCATGACGCGTCGTGTTGGAGTTCTCCGCCCGGAAGGTCGGCCCGAAGGTGTAGACGCTGCGGAAAGCCTGGGCAAAAGGCTCCACATCCAGCTGTCCTGAAACCGTCAGGTGCGTGGACTGACCAAAGAAGTCCTGGCTGAAATCCACTTTCCCCCCGTCCGTCATGGGCAGATCCTGAAGATCCAGTGTAGTGCAGCGGAACATCTCGCCTGCACCCTCCGCGTCCGAGGCGGTGATGATCGGGGTATGAACATAGACAAAGCCTCTCTCCTGGAAAAACCTGTGGATGGCGTATGCCGCCAGTGACCGCACACGGAAGGTCGCCTGGAAGAGGTTTGTCCTGACGCGGAGATGCGGCATTGTCCGCATAAACTCCACGGTATGACGCTTCTTCTGCATGGGGTAATCCGGTGTGGAAGCTCCCTCCAGCTTGACCTCCTCGGCCTGGATCTCAAAGGGCTGCTGCGCGTTTGGTGTAGCCACCAGTTTTCCTGTCACGATAACCGCGGATCCGACATTGAACCTGCAGATCTCATCGAAGTTGGCAAGCTGATTTCCAAACACCACCTGAAGGGTCTCGAAATACGTGCCATCATGCAGCACCAGGAACCCGAACGTCTTGGAGTCACGAATGCTGCGCACCCAGCCTCCAACCGTGATGGTTGTGTCGATGTATTGGTCTCTTCCCTTGTATATTTCCTTTACCGTCACAAGCTGTTCCATTGTTCTCTCCTCTGAAGATCCCTGACTTTTTCTTTCCTTATCAAAAACATAGGCCTTATTATATCCATCCATTCATCCGAATTCAATCGATCCAATGCTAGCAATCACGGGCAAACGTCAAATAAATGAAGATAAATCTGTATCCATTTATAACTCCAGTCCAGAGAAAGCTCTTTCCGGGCTTTTTCGGCCAAATATACTAAAAATTTACAAAATAATTCTTAAAAAACGAGCTTTCTTTCGGCTGTATCCTGAAGGAGCCCCCTTTCGATCAGGGATTCCAGGTCTTGACAATAATCTACCCACGATCATAAGGATCTGCAAAAAGGGCGCGAGCAGGCATATAGCGCAGAAACAATTGCCAAATCCGAATGGTCCCCACTATCCTTCGCGATTGTCCTGGAGGCTGATGAAGATGAGACTGTTGTTTCCTCTTATGCATCCCCCTCATTTTTCCCTGGCGATACATGTCCTTCATTTCGAGTCAGTTTCCCCAAAAGTAAAAGAACAGGGCTGATCGCCGCCGCGAGCGCCGCAATCTGGATGATCGTGTTCCTCGTCCCCTCATCTATCTGCTGGAGCTTCTCC
>CADBUA010000007.1 GCA_902797665.1 uncultured Lachnospiraceae bacterium
AAAACCAATGGTAAACTGAAAGAACAGGCAGCCAAAGGTGAAGACCAGGGTGTTTCTGAAAACCTTCTGGAAGGTGGGATCCTTCAGCAGGAGCCTGAAATTCTCAAGCCCGACAAACACATCTGTCCCGGACGCGAAGGTCTTGACATTCACGTTTCGGAGGGAAAGAACGATGTTGTAGATCAGAGGATAGCCCAGAATCACCAGAATATAAATAAAAGCAGGCAGGATAAAGATATACCCCTCCAGCTTTTTCCGCGTTGCTCTCTTCATAAAAGCATTCTCCTCTCAGATGTGATTTATACCGGAAACCATTCGAATCTGCCAGGTGTTTCACCGGTATAAGTCCGCTCACGCCGATCCTTGCGCAGGTTCTTACGCTCGCGGGTATCAAAAGAAAAGGAGCCGCCGCCTCTGCGCCGTGTACACGGCGCAGAGCATGACGACTCCCTATAAAGCCTTATGCCAGACGGCAAAGAGACTGGAAAACCTTTTACGGAAGAGGAGTCTCTTCAAGGATCGGATCGATCACTGCCGCGGCGTCTGCCGCAGCCGTAGCCGCGTCCTTCTCACCAAGAAGAACAGCCTGCTCCGCCGTGTAGAGCGCTTCGGAGATGGTCGGCCACTGCGGATGCGGGCCTCTCGGTACCGCGAAGTTCATGGAATCATTGAACACCTTGTACCTCTCGTCAGCGGTCCAGAAATCCTTGAGTTCGACAGCGTCTCCACGGACAGGAAGCTTGCCGGCAAGCTCGCACCAGTCAGCATTGTTCTGCGCGGTTTCCATGAACTCCAGGAAATCGATGCAGGCTTCCTTGTTCGCGGCGCCTGTGCAGACACCGAAGTTCTCGCCGCCGATGACAGACGCCTGGGCGCCGTTCGCGCTCTGCGGCATCGGAACATACGCATACTCCCATGTCACGATATCCTTGATCGAGTCATCCAGGTTCTGGGCAATCTGCCATGTGCCGGACTCCAGCATGCAGGCCTTCTCCGCCGCCCAGGCATTGAGGGCATCCCCCTGACCCCAGTTGACAGCTTCCTTGCTCATATAGCCTTTCTCAATCAGGTCACCAAGAATCTGGAAAGCCTCAACGCTCTCATCGCTGGAGATGTCACCCACAGATCCGCCGGTGGTATACAGCCAGGGGATAAACTGGAAGGTGCCTTCCTCATTGGAGATCGCGCTCATCGCAAAGCCATACACACCGTTTGCCGCATCTGTTGTCGCTTCGCAGGCTGCGAGGAACTCTTCCATCGTCTCCGGTGCCTTGTCGATGCCGGCTGCCTTCAGCATATCCATGTTGCAGAGGATCGCGAGGCAGTTGGAATTGTTGGGCAGGCCATGAATACGTCCTTCGGAGTCACGGCAGCTGTTGAGCGGGCCTTCATAGAAGTTATCAAGCTCGCCCCATTCCTCCAGCTCATCCTGGATGTCCTCGAAGACGCCGAGGGAGATATAGGAAGCCATATCGGGTGAATCCACCATGCCGATGTCCGGAAGCTCCCCGGAGACAGCGCCGATGGTGTACTGCTTCATCAATTCTTCGCGGGACACAAATGTCGCGGTCACGTAAATCTCATCCTGCATTTCGTTGTAGGTCTTGCAGAGTGCATTGAGCGCGTCCGCCTCGCCTTCGAAATAATGCCAGATCTCAATCGGAGTTCCACCATTATTCGGTCCGAACATGTCTTCTGCATATGCCGCTGTTCCAAGAGCCAGTACAGCAGAGGCCACTGCCGCTGCCAATGCCAGTTTCTTCATATATACCTCCTTTTTCGCCCTTTGTTCACGTTGCGATCATCCCACGGACTCAAGGGCTTCAGATCTCGTGGAATCATACAACATACAGTTATTATAGCCTGTTCACTTTGTGCATTTCAACCGACATTCTTAATGGATCAGAGATGATTTTGGGGAATTATTTTAAGATCCGGGGTGATATCTTAAGGCAGCCCTCTCCCCCGATGCACTTTTCCATGCGGCATCTGCGAAGCGCTGCTTCTATGGTCTCCATGGCCGCAAAGAAGAAAAATGCTATGTAAAAGGCAACAAAAGAGGAAAAGACTCTGTCTCTCAATCAACGCATGGCTCTGCAGAACTTAAGCCAGGCAGAAATAGCGGCAAAGCTATACGCTCCGCCGGTACTCCCCCACACTGATCCCTTTTTCCTCCTTAAAACACTTGCAGAAATACTTCTTATCCGAGAACCCGGCCTTCCTGGCTACCTCCTCCAGAGATGTTTCTCCCTGATCCAGGAGTCTCACAGCCATCTCAATCCGATGCTGCCTGAGAAAGCGACTGAAATTGACCTTGATGTCCCGGGCAAAAAGATAGCTGAAGTATTCCGGACTCACCCCAAGTTTCTCCGCCAGTTCCTTCTGGTTGACCCGGTCCGCGTACTCCTCCTCGATAAAATCCAGGGCTTTCATCACAACCGGATGCGCATGGCTGTACAGTTCCCTCAGCGTGCTTTTCTTCTCCGCTTTTTCTTTCGCTTTTTCTCTCTCCTGCTCCCCCTTTATCTCATCTGAAAGGCGAAGAAGAAGCTGCCTGACCTCTTCCTCTGTCACCGGCTTGACCAGGTAATCCTCCACGTCCAAAGACAGGGCCTGTCTTGCATAGTCAAACTCCTCATAGGCACTGATGATCACGAATCTCGTCTTCCGGTCAAACTTTCGCACCTCCCGGATCAGGGAGAGCCCGTCCATCGACTGCATACGGATATCCGTAAATACAACATCCGGCTTCAGAACGCGGATCAGCTCAAGCGCCTGCGTTCCGTCAGGCGCCTGGGCTGTGACTTCAATGTCCTCCCGGAGAGACTCAAGAAGGTTCCTCAGACCTCTGGAAGCTCGCTTTTCATCCTCCACAATGATCACTTTCATCCGCCGAAATCCTCCTCAAAATCAGGAATGGGAAGTCTGAAGGTAAATGAGGTCCCTTTCCCTTCCTCTGTCCATAGCTCCGCCTCAAACCTGGGTCCAAAAAACATGCGCATCCGGGTCACGACATTTCGTATGCCAACACCCATTCGTCCCTCGCGCTCCGTCTCTCCTATGTCAAAAGGTTCAGATCCGGTCAGAGGCCCGCCTGCAGGGTCCGGCTCCAGCGATGAGCCGGAGCTGTCTCTGTGATCCAGAATCTCCCGGATCAGAAGCGCAGTTGCCCGCTTCATGCCGCATCCGTTATCCTCAATCCTGACACGCAGACGCTCCCCGTCCATGTCGATGAGAATCCGGATCATCCCACCCTTCTCCATTCCCTCAAAGCCGTGGATAATGGAGTTCTCGACAAAGGGCTGAAACATCAGCTTACAGCAGGGCCACTGCCCGTAAACTTCAGGGAAGGAAATCTCGTAATCAAACAGATCCTCTCTCCGCATCTTCTGCAGGTAAAGATACTGATCCACCCAGGCCGTCTCCTGGCAGAGCATAACCTCCTGCCTTTTCTGATCAAAGGTATATCGGAGGATATTGGAGAGCTTTTTGAGCATCTGTGAGACCTCATGATTGCCGGCTTCCATAGCCTCGTAGTTGATACAGCCCAGCGTATTGCAGATAAAATGGGCATTGATCTGGGACTCCAGGGCATCCCACTCTGCGGCGTGCTGCTGACGGATAAAGCGAAGGGTCTGCCTGTGCTGCCGGTCAATTTCCTCGTTTTTCTCCTCCAGAACGCCGATCATGCGATTGTACTCTTCCGCCACCTGCCAGATTTCGTGTTGCCCCTCGATCTTCACGCTTCCGTTGAGGCGCCCCTTCTCAGCTTCCTTCATGGAGTCCAGAAGGAGGCGCACCGGCCGCATCATCTGCCGGAACATCAGAAGGATGAGGACAATCAGAAGAAGCATGATCGCGCTTCCGATCAGTACGGTACGGTAAAAAAGAAAACTCACATACCCCCAGATCGCGTTTTCGTTGATCACAACGTTCAGTTTCCAGTCAAAGTAATCAAGATCCGCCGTCAATAGCCTTGTGCCATCCGTTTTTTCCTGCGCAGATCCCCATGCGGAAGAATCCCTCGCCCTGGGCGTTGAGGCGCCTGTATAAAGCCTTTGCCCCGCTGAATCTGAGATGTAGCCTTCCACATAGTCCACCCGCCGGAGATTGATGGACCTCAGCCTTTCGGTAATGAGGTCCGACGAGTAGGTGCTCACCAGGGCCAGGCGGGTATTCCAGACGGAGACAACCCCGCCTGTCAGAGGAAGCACGATGTGGAACACGCCCTCATCCCGTCCTGACGGGTGCAGGGAGGGTTCCGTATAAACCCAGACTCTGGGCAGGGATCTCTTTCCAGGCGGGATCTGCTCCCCGACCATCACGGCCGCCATCTGGCAGAGATCCCGGGTATTCCCTGCTGACCAGAGAGCAGAGGACTTTTTGCTCGTTGTCGTCCACCTGTCATACTGACCGATCAGGCCGTCAGGTGATACGATCGCGCTGACATTCGCGCTTCCGGCGTTGATCTCTCTCTTCAGAATACTGCTCAGGGCAAGACTGTCGTTCAGTTTTTCGGATCCCTCTTCGTTTTCAATCTTTACCGCGATCTGATAGATCCGATTGTCCACGGAACTGCGGCAGCCCTGATAGATCAGCTCTTTAATGATGCGGTTGAGATCCTCCTTCACATACAGAATGATGTTGTTCTCTGTCTCATAAGTCTGTTCAATCAGATAGCTGAAATAGACCTTCCGGAGATAGCCCAGAAAAACAAAGGCGAAGAGAAAGAACAGACAGACCAGGAGTGTGACAAAGGACACCGAAATATGGGTAGAATAATAGCTCTTGATCTTCTTCATATAATATTTCAAACATTACTTTCTATCATGAGACATCTTCAGGATTTCTTTTACCATAAGACATTTTCATGCTTTCTCCTATTATAAGGCATTTTCAGATTTTCTTCTATTATAAAATATTTTCATGCATTATTTTCTATCATAAGGCGCGTCAATCATCGCTTCATTTTATAATGCATGTATATACTCATATGGATATGAGAATATATGTATATGTATATGTGTATGTGTATGCGTACGTGCATGTGTATTCGCATGCATATGTGTTACTTATAACTCTTTTTTATGG
>CADBUA010000008.1 GCA_902797665.1 uncultured Lachnospiraceae bacterium
AGACCGAAAGTCAATGTCCTCGAGTTTGGATCTTTCACCTCCATGTTCGCTCCTTCAAAAATGGGAAATTGTTTTCACACGGGCGCTAGGAATCTGCTTTTCGGTTGCTCACACGCTCGAGGAGCACGCAGCTTTCGACGTGTACGGTATGGGGGAACATATCTACCGGCTGTATTTTCTCCGGAAGAAAGCCTCCCTCAGCGAACAAAGCAAGATCCCGGGAAAGTGTGGCGCTGTCGCAGCTCACATAGACGATGCGGTCCGGCTTGACATCCAGTATCGCATCGATAAGAGTCGATTCCAGACCTTTCCTCGGCGGGTCCACGACAATCACATCCGCCCTCTCCCCCTTCAAGACAAGGTCCGGGAACAGGTCCTCTGCCTTCCCGGCCAGAAACTCCGCGTGTCTGATCCCATTCTGTTCCGCGTTCTTCCTGGCATCCTCCACAGCTTCCGGAATCACCTCAATCCCATAGACTTTCTTCGCCTGTTGAGCCAGGTAGAGGGAGATTGTCCCGATTCCGCAGAAAAGGTCCCAGACTGTCTCTTTCCCGCTGAGGGCAGCAAAGGTGAGAACTGTGTCATAGAGAACCTTTGTCTGAACTGGATTCACCTGAAAGAAGGAGAGGGGAGAAATCCGGAAACGGAGTGTCCCAATCCGTTCCTCAATCTTCTCCTCCCCGAAGAGCACTCGGTTCTTCCTCCCCAGGATGACATTGGTCCGCTCCGTGTTGGTATTCAGAATGACACTGACAATCTGCCGCGGAGCCCAGGCGTTTTCCTGAATGCCCACGCCCTTCTCAGGTTCTGATTCTGTTCCAAAACCAGCCCTTCTCCAGTCTCGTCCCTCTTTCTCAGTCCCAAAGCGGAGGGCTCTGAGCCTCGAAATCAGGCCTTCCTCTCCCGGCAGAGATTCCGCGTTTGCCACGATAACCACCATGATCTGACCGGTCTGAAACCCGCACCGGGTCATCACATGACGGATCACGCCTTCTCCTGTGCCCTCATCGTAGGCTGAGACATGTTCCTCTCTCATATAGGAGAGAAGTGCACGCACGATGGCCGCGTTCTCCGGAATTCCGATCACGCAGTCCTCCGCGGGGATGATTCTGTGGGTTCTGCCGGCAAAAAAGCCAGCTACAGGGTTTCCGCTTTTGTCCGTCCCCACCGGAAACTGCGCTTTGTTTCTATAGTGCCAGGGCTCCTCCATGCCACGGATGGGCAGTACACGGATTCTCCCAGCCTTCAGTGTGAGGCTCTCCTGGTGCTCCATATCTTCCATGGTCTCTGTGCTTTCTGGCATCCCCAGAGTCTCTGAAGCCTCCGAGCTGGACTTTCCGCGCTCCACGCCTTTTGAAGGGCTTATGGGCACCTCCCCCGCTTCTGGCAAAAAACCGCCAATCCGGCTGAGATTGTTTTTGACCTTTCGCTCCTTAAAGCGGAGCTGGGCGTCATAGTTCATCTCCTGAATCTGGCATCCTCCGCAGGCGCGGGAGACAGGGCAGCGGGCTTCTGTGCGGTCGGGGCTTCTCTCCAGAATCTCCAAAGCCCGGCCGAAAGCATAGTTCTTTTTTGCCTTCACAATGCAGGCAGAAATCCTGTCTCCAGGCACAGTATCCTTGACAAAAACGGCCAGTCCGTCTGCCCTGCCAACCCCCAGCCCCTCCTCGGTCAGATCCCCGATCGAGAGCGTTGTGATCTCGTTCTTCTTCATCTGGATAGCTCTCCACGTTCCGCTTTTTTCGTTTCTTTTTCAGTCTCTCCGTCTGTCTGCGCATTCGTCTTCGTGTCTCCGGAGCCATTCCACACAGATCTCATCCCCTTGTGTCCCCGGTCTCCCCTGAATGCCAATGTCAGACGCTTACGCCGGCAGCTTTCCAGGCACCAGAACGATGTTCTCCTTCCCGAAGCGCTCCCGGAGCTTTCTGATCATGGCTGAAGTATGGAACATCGGCGTGCTGAAGCGGAGGTTCTTGATCCCCTTCGGGCTGGCTACATAGACCGCAATGCGGGACAGGGGGGCCTTTCCCTCTCCGTCCTCGGCCTTTTGTCCATCGATCAGGAGCTGATTGATCTCCCCGGCGGCCTCTGTATAAGGCTCCATCGTGTCAAAACGGATCCAGAGCTCGGAAGGAACATCCGAAAACCTCCAGACTTTGTCCGCGGCCAGGGTCGCGGGTTTGTCGTCCTGAACCCGGACTCTCCCCCGGACAAACAGCTGTTCCCCCTCATTCAAAAGGTCTTTCTTTTTCTCGTAAACCGAGTCAAAGACAAACACCTGGCAGCTTCCAACCAGGTCCTCCATTTCCAGGATCAGGTAAGGCTTCCCCTTCTTGGTATACTTGGCTTCCCGCGTCTCGACAATGCCGCCCACCGTCTGGATCGACTGCTCAGCCAGCGTATCTGCCTGACCAGTCTCATCGTTGATGGCAAAATCTGTGGACAGGGCGGTGATATTCTTCCGCCATAATGTCTCCACCTGTTCTAAAGGATGCCCGCCGACATAAATGCCGAGAACCTCCTTCTCGAAAGCCAAAAGCTGGTTCTTGTCGTACTCTCCGACATTCGGATATGTCACGGTCAGCCCTTCCTGCTCCTCCCCACCGAGAAAATCGAAGAGGGACATCTGACCGCTGACTTCCTTTTTCTTCTCTTTCGCCGCCGCATCAAAGATCTGGGCGTAAACTAACATCTTCTGCCTGCGGGTTCCTCCCAGAGAATCAAAAGCCCCGGCCTTGATGAAGCTCTCTGCCGCCCTTTTGTTAACGGAATCTCCGACCCGCTCCGCAAAGGAGCTGAGGTCCCGGAAGCGGCCGCCACGTTTCCGCTCCTCCAAAATCGCCTCGATCACCGGGCGGCCTACCGCTTTGATCGCGTTGAGGCCGTATCGGATCACCGCCTTTTTCTCACCCGGAGCATCCCCTTCCAGGTAAGCGACAGAGAAACCCATCTCCCCCTCGTTTACATCCGGGGGCAGGATGGTCACACCCATGGCCCGGCAGACCATGATATAGCCGGCCACCTTCCCAGGGTTGTCGATCACGGAAGTCATCAAGGCCGCCATGAACTCCACCGGATAGTAGTACTTCAGCCAGGCCGTCTGGTAGGCGACATAGGCGTAGGCCGCCGCGTGGGACTTGTTGAAGGCATATTTGGCGAAATCGGTCATGTCGTCAAAGATCTTGTTGGCGGTAGCTGCGTCGATTCCACGGGAGACGCAGCCCGGAACATGCTCCTCCTCGTTCCCGTAGACAAAGTTCTGGCGCTCTCTGGCCATGACATCGCCCTTTTTCTTGGACATGGCCCGGCGTACAAGGTCAGACCGGCCCAGGGTATAGCCGCCAAGGTCGCGCACGATCTGCATGACCTGCTCCTGGTAGACAATGCAGCCATAGGTCGGCTCCAGGATCGGCTTTAAGTAAGGCGTGTCGTATCGAATGGTCTCAGGGTGGTTCTTCCCTTTGACGTAGCGTGGGATGAAGTCCATGGGGCCCGGCCGGTAGAGGGAGATTCCGGCGATCAGATCTTCGATGGACTGGGGCCGGAGTTCCTTCATGAAGCTTTTCATTCCACCGGACTCCAGCTGGAAGATCCCCTCGCACTTGCCAGTGCTGATGTAGTCATAGACTGCCGGATCGGCGTAGTCGATCCGGTTCATATCAATCTCCCGTCCCTCCTTTTTCCCAGCCATCTCGGCTGCGTTCTGAATCACAGTCAGGGTCCTGAGACCCAGAAAGTCCATCTTCAGAAGCCCCAGTTCCTCGATCGTGGTCATGGTGAACTGGGTCACAGGGAATCCGTCCTGGGACAGGGCAACCGGCACAAACTCCTCGACGTTCTTCTGGCAGATCACCACGCCGGCAGCATGGACCGAGGTGTTCTTGGGCAGGCCCTCCAGTCTCCTTGACATGTCGATCAGGGTGTGGATTTTCTCGTCGGTCTCATACATCGTCCGGAGCTCCGGATTCATCGCCAGGGCTTTGTCGATGGTGATCCCCAGATCCTGGGGCACCTTCTTGGAGATGGTATCGCAGAGGGAGAAAGACAGATCCATGACCCGCCCCACGTTCCGGATGGCGTTTCGCGCGGCCAGCGTTCCGAAGGTGGTGATCTGTGCGACGCAGCCAGCACCATACTTCTTGACAACATAGTCGATGACTTCCTGCCGCCGCTCATATCCAAAGTCCACGTCAATATCGGGCATGGAGACCCGCTCCGGATTCAGGAAGCGCTCAAAAAGGAGATTGTAACGAATCGGGTCCAGCTGGGTGATGCCCAGGCTGTAAGAGACCAGAGATCCTGCTGCCGACCCTCTTCCCGGCCCCACGGAGATCCCGACGGAGCGGGCATAGCGGCAGTAGTCCCAGACGATCAGGAAATACTCCACATAGCCCATCCTTGCGATGACCGAGAGCTCGTAGGCAAGCCGCTCCCGGAGCGATTCTGTCACGGGATCATAGCGTTGAGAGAGACCCTCCTGGCAAAGTTCCTCCAGGTACTGAAGCGCGGTCTTCCCAGCGGGTACATCGAACCTGGGGAGCTTGGTCTTCCCGAACTCGATCTCAAGCTCGCAGCGTGCCGCGATCTTCCCGGTATTTTCCAGGGCCTCCCGGGCGTACGGAAACAGTGCCGCCATCTCCTCCGGGGACTTGACGTAGTACTGTCCGCCCTCATAACGCAGGCGGTTCTCGTCCGACAGCTTCTTCCCGGTCTGGATGCAGAGAAGGATGTCATGGGCCTCCGCATCGGAGGCCAGGGTGTAGTGGCAGTCATTGGTTGCAATCAAAGGGATCCCGGTTTCTTTGCTCATCCGCATCAGAGCCATATTTACGCTCTTTTGCTCCGCAAGCCCGTGATCCTGAAGCTCGAGAAAGAAGTTCCCCTTCCCAAAAATTTCCTGATAGGACAGGGCAGCGTCCCGGGCCTCCTCATAGAAACCCTTCCCAAGATTCCGGGCAACCTCCCCCGCCAGGCAGGCGGAGGAGGCGATCAGTCCCTCATGGTAGGTTTTCAGAATCTCCTTATCCACCCGGGGCTTATAATAGTAGCCCTCCAGAAAGCCCAGGGAGACAATCTTTGTGAGGTTCTCATAGCCCTTGTTGTTCTCACAGAGAAGAATCAGATGGTAGTAGCGGTCCTCCCCCCGGCTGGTCTCCCTGTCGAAGCGGGAGCCCGGCGCCACGTAAACCTCACAGCCGATAATTGGCCGAATCCCTTCTTTTTTGCAGGTTTTATAGAAATCGATCACGCCGTACATGACGCCGTGATCGGTAATCGCTGCAGAATCCATTCCGAGTTCCTTGACCCGGGCCACATACTCTTTGATTTTATTGGATCCATCCAGGAGACTGTACTCCGTATGGACATGCAGATGGGCAAAACTCATTCCCTTGTCTCCCTCAAAAAAATCCTGATCTCAAAGTTCGAAAACTGTCAGCGGAAGACCATCCGACAAACCTCATGGTACTCAAAAGCCTTCAAGCGCCATGCGGCACTCGAAGGCCAGAATCCATATACTGAAGTATTCATCACCTGCTCAGGATCATGATCATAAACACGTAGACAATCGGGATCAGACACCCGATCAGCAGGTAAACCGAGAAGACCTTCTTGTCCCTGCTCTGGACCGCGTCCCTGCCAGACCGTGCCTCCTGGTACTTTTTCTCGTTCCCCCGGATCTTTGCGATGTGCCGAACGACGATCACCGCCAGGATAAAGCAGACAACAGCTACAGCCGCCAACATGATCCAGTAGATGATCGGGATGCCCTCGACAAAAGCGGCGCTTTGCTCTGCTTCATTGACAAGCCCCACCATGTTTTCCGGCACGTTGCTGACCGTCAGGTAGATGATGAGGATGTTGAAGCCATTCACCAGAAAATGCGACAGCATCGAACAGTAGATGGAGCCCGCCGCCTCATCCAGATACACGTAGAAGATCCCGATCATCAGCGTGTAGAGAAACTGGTTGAGATCCATGTGGCTCAGCGCAAACATGAGTCCGGTCAGGAGCGCTGTCTTCAGAAGCCCGTTGTGGCGCAGGTACTGAACCAGAACGCCTCGGAAGATATATTCCTCCACCAGGGCCGGGATGACCGCCAGGTAGACCAAAGACACCCACAGAGGGGCCGTGGTCGACTCCATCAGGGCAGCCGATACGTTGTTCGGCACAACGAACTGTGTCAGCAGATTCAGCACCACCGTCACCGGCAGAAGAAGAATCGTGAGCAGCACAGTCCACAGCATCGTAGGAACACCAATGGCGCGGGTTTTCATTCCCCGGAGCACATCAAACTGGTCCAGCGCCAGAAAACATACAACTGGCAGCAAAAACACCCCGTACTGCAGAGAGAAGAGTACATAGCGGTTCATCTCCCTGAGAAACGGCACAAATGCAATCACCAGATCCATCGCTACAACAAAGGCGATCATGGTGAGATATAGTTTTCCCGCTTGTCTTGATCGATTCATTCTGAACCCCTTTCAGCGCGCACCCCTCTCTCCCGCACGCCTTTCCCCGAACTTCGTACGACTGGAGATTGTCCCACGCGGAATATACTATATCACGAAATCGCCCTTAAGAATAGACAAGGGCCAAGCCTGTGGCCCGGAGAAAGAGATGCCAAATCCATGCGCCTGATGAGATGAAAAACTGTCGTAGCTGTCCAGTCGCAAGCGCCTGCAGGCATTCGACCGGGCTGAGGCTCCTGCGCCCGCATTCAATCTGCTCCCGGCCTTTGCTTTTGAGCTGTATGACCTCGCTCGGCGACAAGCGACCAGAGCAGACGGAGGTACAGACTGTCAGGGGAAGGTTGAAAAAAGAGCCAGGGAAAGGCAGAAGATATGTGCAAAATGGACACCCTTCAAAAAGGCGGGAGAAGAGAGTGAAGGAAA
>CADBUA010000009.1 GCA_902797665.1 uncultured Lachnospiraceae bacterium
GCCTTGCGGCAGCTTGATGGCTCAGGATTGTCTCACAGAATCAGCGGGCAATCGGGATTCCTTTGATCTGAATATCGAACCAGATGACATGGAAGTCACTGACACGGTAACGGTCCTCTGGGAGATCGGATGATCCGATAGAATTCAACATCATAATGATTAAAAAGAGGTAACTGTCCAGTCCGCTCTGGTCGCTTGCCGCTGAGCGAGGCCATCCAGTTCTAAAGCAAAGGCTGGGCGCACATTGAATGCGGGCGCAGGAGCCTGCACGCGGCCGAAAGCCTACAGGAGCCTGCGACTGGACAGTTTTTTGGCCGCTCGTTGATCAACATAATCAAGCCCCCCATCTCGATCTTTCTATCATGATGATTGACCGAAGTAATGTCAAAGGGCTCTTTGGCTATTCATCAGGGCTTTTCCCTGCTTCGGATCCTATAGCTACTCAACAGAAAACTCCGCCAACAAGGGCGGCTGTGTATACGCGAAACCAAGAACAGTTGCCAGCGATCGTGGGGCCGCGGAATATGCAGAGCCACTGATCATTCGCCTGCGGCAAATCTTAAGGGCAAGTCAAAATGCGCTGAAGGTCCAGAACAGCCTGCCAGAATAACATCTCCTGGCTATCACAGGAGCGCAGCAGCTGCCATTTTGATTGGGAGACCGCAGGTCTGTTAAGATGTTATAGCGGATGCCCTTCAGGGAGAGAACGAAACAAATGATGAAAGTGGAGGAATCAGGAAAAAAGAAAAGCTGGGAAAGTACAAGCGAAAAAGAGCATCTGATCAGCCAGAAAGAAACTGATCACGCTAAAGTGCTGGAAGTCTGGATCAGGCCCTGGCAGAAGGAAGGATCAAAAAGACTCCGAAGAATACAAATGTCTTCATCGAATATGATGAGGAGGATTTCCTGAAAGCAGATCATCCAAAGCTCACCCGGGCTCTGAAGAAAATGAAAGATCAGGATGGAAGCGAGAAGCCTAAGAGAATTTTGATGTTTTGCCTGCCGCCTGGCTGAGGGAAAACAGCCTGATCATCACACAGGTGGGCAAAAAAGTATCGCCTGAAGCGTATATGGATAAAAAGATAGAGGAACTGCCTATGATCGTGCTTTCAGCCGGCCGTTCTCCTGCCTTCACGATTTTCTCATCCATAGAACGATTCAGAAGCTTTTGTTCGCAGACAGGACACACATTCTGCCCGACCATGATGCCCCTCAGGACCCTGGCTTTGATGTTCTAAACGGCGGCACAATCGGTGGGATTCTTCTTGACTGCGAAGGGGGAGAAAAGATAAGAATGTCGTTCTTTCTCAGAATAGATGGAAGCGCATAGATAATATCTATAAAACGCAGATATTGAATGAATTTGAAAAGAACATCGAAGCGGTAAAAAACAGGCAGTAACGGTTCATTCAAAAACACAGTGCGGGCTGGCCTCGTCAAATCGCAGAAGACAGCTGAAGAAGCAGGTAAAGGATGAGAAGCTGAGCGGATGAGCCTGGAATGCGAAGAAAGCACGCATGGCTTCTGCGGAAGCGCTTGCCCTGCTGTTATGACCGTATATTTTATTGGATGATGCAAAATAGAATAAGATGCATAATAAAAGCAGTAATATCTATATAAATGTAATATAATTCAGTTTATTGAAAAATGCATTACGCTATATTATATTATATTATATTATATCATATTACATTACAATACATTATGTCATGCTGTGTTATGCTGTGTTATATTACATTGTATTATATTTCATCATATTTAATCATGCTATTTTATATTATTGAAATAAATATTATGTTTTTATTGAAATAATAGAAAGCCATACAGCATAGCATACGCATCTGAGACAGGTCTGCGCAGGCCAAAATTTGGAGGGATTGAGTTGAGGGTATATGTGGTAATCGATGAGGAGATGTGCGCGGTTCAGAAGGGTTATAAGTGGAAGGATTATCCCTATCTGCATGAGATCATCCAGATCGGCGCCGTGATGATGAATGAGGATTTCGAGATGATTGACTCGTTTTCGACTTTTGTCCTTCCGAAGTATGGAAGGATCGATCATTTCGTACAGAATCTGACCGGTATCAATGAGAAGCAGATCAAGGATGCGCCGGATCTTCAGGGGGCACTCAGGAACATGATCTCCTGGATCGGGGACAAAGAGCCTGTCTTTTATGCCTGGAGTGAGTCGGACTATTCACAGCTCTCAAAAGAGATCACGGCGAAGGGGATGGATCCGGAAGAGATGGCCATCTTCCTTGACAAGGATCTGTGGATTGACTATCAGAAGATCGCAGGAGAGCGTTTCCAGAAGCCCTGGAAACTGCCTCTGGAGGAAGCCCTGGGACTTGCCGAGGTTGAGCTTGAGGGAAGACAGCATGACGGTCTGGTGGATGCGAAAAACACAGCAAGGCTGATTGCGAAGATGGAGAAAAACAAGGAGTCCAGGTTCCTCCTGGACCGCCTGGAGAAAGACGAGAAGACAGAATCAGGCATCGGGATGAGTCTGGGAAATCTGCTTCAGGGGATCCATCTGGACTGACGCGGGAAATCAGGAAACTGAAAACAAGGAAATTCGACAGGAGAGTCGCATGAAAACGGTCAAAAGTGTCTACAAGATCGGCAATGGCCCCTCCAGTTCCCATACGGTTGGCCCTTACCATGCTGCCCAGATCTTTGGCGGGCGCTTCCCGGAGGCGGACAGATTCCGGGTAGAGCTTTTTGGATCGCTGGCCTTTACCGGGGAGGGGCATGGAACAGGCAAGGCCATCCGCTCGGCGCTTCCCGGAGCGGAAGTGCTGTTCAACCGGGAGGAGATGGAACTGCCTCATCCGAACACGATGCTCTTTGAGGCCTTTCAGGATGGGAAAGAGATTGGGAGAGCGCGTATTTTCAGCATCGGAGGCGGTTCCATCCGGATTGAGGGAGAACAGTCCGAAGAGGAAGTGGAGGTTTACCCCCAGAAGAACTTTACAGAGATCTCACAGATCTGCAGAGAGAGAAGCCTGAATCTGGCTCAGTTTATCTACCGGATGGAGGATGACCAGCTTCGGGAGTATCTGAAAAGGGTCTGGGAGGCGATGAAGGATTCCATCCGCAGAGGTCTGGAAGGAGAGGGCATTTTGCCTGGCGGCCTGGGGGTGGCACGGAAGGCGAAGACGCTGTATGAAAAGCGCTGCTACAACGAGAGCGCGGATGTCACCATGAACCGGGTCATCGCGGCCTATTCCTATGCGGTGAGCGAGGAGAACGCGGATGAAAACGTGGTGGTCACCGCCCCAACCTGCGGCAGCTGCGGTGTTCTTCCTGCTGTGATGTACTATATGCACAGAGACAGGGGCTTTCCGGAGGAGGAGATCCTGGATGCGTTGGCTGTTGCGGCTCTGATCGGCAATGTCATACGGACGAATGCCAGCATCTCCGGAGCGGAGTGCGGCTGTCAGGCTGAGATTGGCAGTGCCTGTTCCATGACAGCGGCAGCACTGGCCTCCCTCTATGGTCTGAACATCGATCAGATAGAGTATGCGGCGGAGATCGCCATGGAGCACAATCTGGGCCTGACCTGTGATCCGGTGAAAGGGCTGGTGCAGATCCCCTGTATTGAGCGAAACGCTGTGGCCTGCATGCGCGCGATCAGTTCGGTGAACCTGTCCCGTTTTCTCTTCTCCACCAGGAAGATTTCTTTCGATGAGGTTGTGGCGACCATGTACCGGACCGGCAAGGATATGGATGAGAAGTATCGGGAGACCAGCCACGGCGGCCTGGCGCAGATCTATTACGCGCATTGAGGGATTGAGGGATTGAGGGGAAGGCTGAGAGGATTCTTCGACGGCTTTGGCGAATTCGAATGCCAGCAGAAAGCTCAGGCAGATCGCTGATGCATATCGGAGGGTGGAAATAGAGGCGTATAAAGGGGAAATAGGGAATAGAGGGAATAAAGGGAATAGGAATTACAGATGAGATGATTTGAGACGCTCTGGACAAAATGGTGAAAGAAGGCAATAATGAAAAAAAGATACTTGCGTTTGTGATGATGATCAAACGGGGATACGAATGAAGCTTCGGGTTGGGGAAGCGGGCAGAAGAGAAGCTTTGCATCCGTATAGAGATTGTAGCTGTCCAGTCCGCTTTGGCCGTTTGCCGCCGGGTGAGGTCATACATTTTAAAAACAAAGGCCGGGCGTATATTGGATGCGACGACAGGAGCCTGCGCCCGGCCGAATGCCTTAAGGAGTTTGCGACTGGACAGGATTTATAGAAATCAAGATGAAGGAGCTGCCTTTTCCATGAAACCCAGGCATGCATTGATGAAAAATAGACTCGCCATCCTGCTGATGACCGGACTGATGCTTCTGCTGTTCTGCGTGACTTCTGCTGCAGAAAAGACAGATTCGCCAGCCGTCTCCAGCCTTAAGGAGCTGGCGCACAGCCGCATCGCTGTCACAACCGGCAGCATTCAGGCGATTCAGGCGGAAAAACTGTTTCCCGATGCGGAGATTTCTTACTTCTCTACCCACGTGGACTGTCTGGAGGCTCTGAGAGTCGGCAGAGTTGATTCCTGGATTGAGGCGGATGCGCTGCTGAAATACATGTGTAGGGAGAATCCTGACCTGACCTATATCGAGGAAGCGCTCAGCGAAAGAATGGATGCTGCGGCAGCTTTCCCGAAAACGGATCGGGGAAGAAGGCTTTGCGATGAGTACAGCGAATACCTGCGGAAGATCAAGGCGAGCGGCGTTTATGATGCGCTGCAGAACAACTGGTTCGGGACGGACGGGGTGAAGTGGGATGTGCCGGACCGGGAGAAGCTGTCTGGGCAGAACGGAACACTCAGAATCGCTGTCGATACGTCGATGGTTCCCTTTACTTTTCTCAGGGACGGGGAGATCGTTGGCGCCGATGTGGATATCCTGCTCAGCTTCTGCGGAGAGTACGGCTATCAGGTGGAGTTTTCGGTCATGGATTTTTCCGGTGTGATCCCTTCCATCGTCAGCGGTAAATGCGACTTTGCCTGTGGTGGAATCGCGGTCACTCCCGAACGGATGGAGAGCCTGTATTTTTCTGAACCCACCTATGAGGGCTTTTCGTTGGCCGCGGTCCGGAAGGAAGCAGTGCCTGAGAGAGAAGCTGATTTTTTCAGATCGATTGCGGCAAGCTTTGAGAAGACCTTTATCAGGGAGAACAGATGGAAGCTGTTTCTGAGGGGGATTGGAAATACCCTGCTCATAACGGTGCTTTCAGTCCTCTTTGGATCGATTCTGGGCTTTCTGATCTATCTCCTGAGCCGGAAGGGAAACGCCATTGCCGACAGGCTGATTCGAGGATACGTCTTCCTGCTGGAGCGAATGCCGATCGTGGTGCTGCTCATGGTCCTCTATTACATTGTGTTTCGGAAGACCGTGATCGGAGGACTTGCGATCGCTGTCATCGCTTTCAGCCTGGTCTTTGGCGCTGCCATGTACGGGATGCTTCTATCCGGCGAGCGTGCGGTGGACAAGGGGCAGGAGGAAGCTGCCAGTGCCCTGGGCTACAGCGATCGACAGACTTTTTTTGAGATCATCCTGCCGCAGGCGGTTCAGCATTTCATGCCATCATATAAGGGGCAGGTCATCTCCCTCCTGAAAGGGACGGCGGTGGTGAGCTATATCGCGGTACAGGATCTGGCGAAGATGGGTGATATTGTGAGAAGCAGGACCTATGAGCCCTTCTTTCCCCTGATTGCTGTCACTGTACTCTACTTTCTGCTCGCAGCGCTGCTCATCAAGGCAGTTGAAATCCTGATTGGCAACATCGATCCGAAGAGGCGCAAACCGGAGAAGATCCTGAAAGGGGTGAGGACGCATGATTGAGATCCGCCACCTGAGAAAGGAATATGATCATGTCACACCCCTTCGGGATGTGAACACAGAGATCCGGGACGGGGAAGTGATTACCGTGATCGGCCCATCCGGAACGGGGAAATCGACCCTGCTCCGCTGCCTGAACCTTTTGGAAAAGCCGACCTCCGGGAGCATCCGCATAGACGGGGAGGAGATCCTGACCCCGGGCATCGATCTGAATCTCATCCGGAGAAAGATCGGCATGGTCTTCCAGTCTTTCAACCTCTTCGGCCATCTGACAGCCATCGAAAACATCATGAAGCCGCAGATGGATCTCTGCGGCAGGAGCAAGCAGGAGGCCTATGACATCAGCCAGGAGCTTCTGAAGCGGGTAGGGCTTGTCTCTTCGGCGCTGCGCTACCCGGATGAGCTTTCCGGCGGACAGAAGCAGCGGATTGCCATTGCCCGGACGCTCGCCATGGATCCGGAGGTCATTCTGTTCGATGAGCCGACCAGTGCGCTGGATCCCTCCATGATCGGGGAAGTGGAGGCAGTCATCCGGGATCTGGCGAGAGCCGGTAAAACCATGATGATCGTCACCCATGAGATGAACTTTGCCCGCTCGATCTCGACCCGTGTCCTCTACATGGACAATGGGGAGATCTATGAAGAAGGGACGCCGGAGCAGATTTTCATGCATCCGGAGAAGGAACTCACCCGGAGTTTTATCTACCAGCTCAAGGTTCTGGAGATCAACATCGACCATTCTTCCTTCGACCTTCCAGGGGCTTCCGGGGAGATTGCATATTATGGGAGGAAGAATCAGATTCCGCCGAAAACAGTGATGCACATCCAGCTGGTTTTTGAAGAGATGGTGCAGCAGATCCTGATCCTGGAGCTGGGGAAGAAGAGAATCACCTTCAGACTGGAGTTTTCCGAAGCAGAAGAGCAGGCCAGAATCATCATTCAGTACCAGGGAGAAGCCATTGATATGGAAAAGGTGAAGAATCAGCTGTCTGTGATCCTGGTCAGAAATGTCATCTCAGACCTCGAAAGCGAGTCTGTACCTGAAAGCCCCTTGAATAATCGGCTTTCCATGAGAATCAGGCCCTGAGATACGGATGAAGACCCAGGAACTGTTGATGATTTCAGGGAATGCTCCTCTCGGAGTGCTAAGAGATTGTTTTTAAAGCTTTTTGAATGGGACATAGGAGAAAAAAGGGATTGACTGTTGAAGTCATAAGACATGAAATCATAAAAAATGAAAATTATGAGGTATGAAATTGTGAAATGATGAATATAGTATAAAAATAAAATCCCGAAATTTTGAATATCTCAATCAGATGGTTTCTGGGTGATCAGATAGGAAAACTGATGAAGGGAGGGGGAAATGGCCACAAAGTATGGTGGAGGGGCCAGGTTGAAAAAGGCCAGGATGGCGGTTGGATTGAGCCAGGCAAGGTTTGCTTCTGCTCTGGGCATATCGGCGCCCTATATCAGCCTGATTGAAACAGAGCGTCAGCCCATCTCTTAGCCCATCGCAATCAAAATGAATCAGCTTTACGGGATCAATCCCCGCTGGCTCCTTTACGGAACGGGAAATATGGGCGGACCTGGTACAGACTGGAGGGAACAGAAGATCTCCAGACTGAGAACAGTTCGGGACGAATTAGGCCTGAGCCAGAAAGCCATGGCAGAGATGCTGGGAATCAGCGCGCAGTATCTCGGCTTTATGGAGCGCGGAGATCAGCCAGTTTCTGTTCCGGTGTGTATGAAGGTGCAGGATTTGTTCGGATACAGTGCCAGCTGGATTCTGTACGAGAAAGGACCGCGAAAGATCAGATAGCGTTTCGGAATGGGCCCAGATATGAGGGCATATACCGCTGAAAACAGCTGGCAGATTCTAATGGGGCCCGGTATAGAAGCCTGGATCGCTTTTGGAAAGGCAGCTGTGCAGTCGCATCCGCCTCCAGGCATTCGGCTGGGCTGAGGCTCCTGTGCCCCCATTACGAATGCTGTATAAAGCATTCATGAAGAGCATTCATGAAGAGCTTTCATGAAGAGCATCTATGAGGAGCTTTCATGGTGATGCGGCTCCAGCTGTTGTTCCAACAGCTGGAGCTCCTGTCTCCTCC
>CADBUA010000010.1 GCA_902797665.1 uncultured Lachnospiraceae bacterium
GCTCATACACGCACATGCGCATGTTCATACGCATCTTCATACACGTATCCATATCCTGCATCTATATTTGCATATTTATGCGCGCACGTATAGGACTGTGTATATGTGGAAGTTCTGCTTCCCTGTCCTCACATGAATCCTCTTCAGCCTGCTTCTGTTCCTTCCTCTGTGCTCTCCCAATCCAGATTTCCAAACACGGTCGGGTCCACCGCCGTCGGGATCGCGTCAAATCCAGTCTCATCCACCAGAAGCTTCAAAAAAATCAGGGCATTGTCAGGAGCCTTCGTGCTCACACACACGGAGGCAACCCAGCCGGTCTCTCCCACCATGATCCCATAGGGGGCGGATGCTCCGGTGCCACCCACAGGCTCACCCAGACCCTCCGTCTCGCTCATCCCCATGCCGTGGACTTCCAGGATTCTTCCCTGATAGCGCTTCAGATCCTCCGCGCTCAAAAGCTCCCGGAGATCCTTGAAGTATCCGAAGCCAGCCATCCCTGTAAAGGTGTCATCCCGGGTCAGGATCACATCAATCTCCCCGCTGGCCACATAGACCTGAAGTTTCTGAACCGAGAGGGCGCTGACCGGGAAGTTCGTGTCGATCAGAACCGAGGGCTTCTCGATTCCCGCCTCAGTAAGCCTGCTCTCAGCCTCCCCTGTCAGATAGGCAAGCTTCTCCTGTTCCACAGCGCCGGACATGACGGCCGCGTAAAGATCATATCCCCCATTGGAGTGAAGCGAACTCCAGATGATGCCGCCCAAAAGAAGCACTGCCGCCAGTGCCCCGATCAGCTTCATCAGGTAATAGTCCCTGAAATAGGCCAGTTTTCCGGCTCCGTCCAGTTCTTTCCACTTCTGCCGCTCCGACACTTCCCTGCGCTGCTGATAGATATCCGCGCCATCATCAAGTCTCGTCTTTTTCCCTTTGAGGTCTTGTGCCATCGGCCCCTCCATCTTTCATTTTTCCTGTTTTCTGTTTCTCAATTTCCCAATTTCTTATCTTTTGTCATTTATTTCTTATTTCATATCATTTATTCTTTATTTCTTATTTTTTATTCCTTATTCATATTTCTTAGTGGCCCCTGCTGCTTCTTCCTTACAGTCCTTCCCCCACCTTCTTTGGACCTCCTCTGAAAGCGCGCCCCCTTGTGACTCCGGGAAATACTGGTCGATGATGGTCCGCATATAAGCCCAGATCTTTTCAGAGCCCTCCGGCGTCTTCTCATTCCTGCGGAGCACGTTCTCCTTGCGTACCCCATGCTCCGCCCAGGAGCGCCCGCCTGTCGCCCCATTCAGCTGCAAAGGCTGGAAGTTGTCCAGGGTGTGGGCAAAGCAGGCTTCCGGACTCTCATAGGCCTCGAACTCCTCCCAAAGGGCGTAAAAACGCTGCCCCTGATCCTCCGGAAGCATCCCGAAAAGATCCTCTGCGGCCTTTTTCTCCCGCTCATGGGCTGAGGCCTGCCCGGCATAATCGTAAGCATAGGTATCCCCCGCCTCAATTTCCACGATATCGTGGATCAGCACCATGGTGATCGTCTTCAGCACATCGATCTTCTCATTCGCGTACTCCGAAAAGAGTAGAACCCCCAGCGCCAGACTCCAGGCATGCTCCGCGTCACTCTCCTTCCGGGAGCCGTCCCCGATATAGGTCTGCCGGACAATCCCTTTCTCTCCGTCCGCCCGGAGAAAGAAGGCAGCCTGCTTCTCAAAGCGGCTCATCTCTTCTCTCTGAGACTGGTCCCATCCTTCAGTTCCCCCGTTCTCAGCCATTTCGTCCCTTTCCATGTCCCCCTGTTTCTCCCCCAATCTCCCTGGGCTGCTTTACCTGAGCACAACAATGGTAACGCCTGCATCCCCTTCTCCAAAGGCCCCCAGACGGTAACTCTTCACATGCTTGTTCTTGCGGAGAAATTCATGCACACCCTTGCGGAGCGCTCCAGTTCCCTTTCCGTGCACCACCCGAACCTGCTCAAGATGAGCCAGGGCGGCATCGTCCAGGTACTTGTCCAGTTCGGGCAGCGCCTCGTCCACGGTCTTCCCCAGGAGATTAATCTCCGCGGAGATCGAAGCGGACTTACTCATCCGCACCTTTCCGGATCCGGTTTTCTGATAGGAGGGGGACTGGATCGTCACTTCATCCCGGTACTCAAGATCTTTCACGTTTACCTGGGAGTGAAGGATGCCCATCTGCACCATCAGGTTTCCTTTGCTGTCCGGCAGACTCAGGACTGTGCCATCCAGATTCATGGTCACCACACGCACTGGTTCCCCAACGCGAAGCTTATCTGCCTCCACCTTCTTTCCCGGCACTCTCCAGGCCTCTTCCGCCTTCTTTCGCTGTCCTTCCAGGGAAGACATCTTCTCCCGAAGCGCCCCTCTCTGCCGTTCCATCATCTTTGCGCCGTCCGCGCCCCCACCATACTTGTTGTAGGTGCGGATGGTCTCGTCGGCGACCTGCTTGGCTTCGCGCAAAATCTGGGCCGCCTCGTCCCGGGCTTTGTCGAGGATCTTCTGGCGGGACTCATCCAGGTTTTTCTCCTTTCGGGCCAGAGAATCCCGAAGGCGCTGAATCTCAACCCGTGTCCGGGACATCTCATCCTCTGCCTTCTCCATGGAAACCCTGCGGTCTTCCAGATCGGAGATCACATCCTCAAAGTCCTCCTCTTCCTCGGAGATATGCTTTCTGGCGTCCTCGATGATTTCCTCCGGAAGCCCCAGCTTCTTCGAGATTGCAAAAGCGTTGCTTTTGCCAGGCACCCCGATGAGGAGGCGATATGTCGGCCGGAGGGTGGAAACATCGAACTCACAGCAGGCGTTCTCCACTCCCAGGGTTGAGAGGGCATAGATCTTCAGCTCACTGTAATGGGTCGTGGCGATGGTCCGGATTCCCCGCGCATGGAGATGGGAAAGGATCGAGATCGCCAGAGCCGCTCCTTCCTCCGGGTCCGTGCCGGCGCCGAGTTCATCAAAAAGGACCAGGCTGTTCTCATCTGCCTCCCTCCAGAAGGAGACGATGTTGGTCATATGACTGGAGAAGGTAGACAGACTCTGCTCAATGGACTGCTCATCCCCGATGTCCGCAAATACCTCTGTGAAAAGTGCCAGAGCTGAGTGTTCCCTTGCCGGGATATGGAGACCGCTCTGCCCCATCAGGGTCAGAAGCCCCACAGTCTTCAGGCTGACGGTCTTGCCGCCCGTGTTGGGCCCGGAGATCACCAGAAGGTCAAAGTCCCTTCCGACCCGGATGTCCACCGGAACAACCTTTTTCCGCTCAATCAGAGGGTGGCGGGCCTTTTTCAGATCCACGATCCCATCCTCATTATACTCCGGCTTCGTTGCGTCCATCTTTTTGGCCAAAGATGCCCTGGCAAAGATGAAATCGAGTTCAGATAAGAGGTCGATGTCTGTGATCAGGTTTTCACTCTCCTGAGCCACAGAGGAGGAGAGGGCAGCCAGAATCCGGGTGATCTCCTTGTTCTCCTCCGCCCTGAGCTCCCGGATCTCATTGTTCAGCTTCACCACCGCCATGGGCTCGACAAAGATCGTGGAGCCGGATGCGGACTGATCATGGATCATGCCCGGAACCTGTGAACGATGCTCCGCCTTCACCGGAATGCAGTAGCGCCCGTCCCTTTGGGTGATGATCGCATCCTGGAGATACATCCTGGCGGACCCGTTCACCATGGACTGCAGGACCGAGTGAATCCGTTCGTCTGAGTTCGCGATCTGCCGGCGGATCCGCCTCAATTCCGGGGAGGCGTCGTCGGCAATCTCCTCCTCCGAGAGGATTGCGCGTCGGATCTCCCGGGAGAGGGATGGCAGGGGCTCAATGCCCTGGAACATCGGGCTCAACGTATCCTCCCGGTTCAGTTCTTCCTCCAGAGGCGTCTCCGTCGCCTCAGAGAGCCGGTTTTTCGTCCAATGCGCCCCAGGCACATTCTCGCGGGTGACGGTCCTTCTCTCCTTCCGTTCCTCTTCGTCTGTCTTTCCATAAGACTTTACCCGCCCGGCGGCATCGAGAAGCTTTGCCACATCCATCAGTTCGGCGCAGCCCATGCTGCTCCCGATCTCCAGTCTTCTGATCTCGGAGCGGAGGTCTTTCACACCTGAAAAGGAGAGACTCCCCTTGGCGTAAAGCCGGCGGAGCGCGTCCCCGGTTTCCTCCTGGAGCTGAAGCACCTCAGATAGACTCGCGGAGGGTTCCAGGGACCTGGCCTTCTCCTTCCCCGGGGCCGAGGTAGCCATTGCTGTCAGCATCTCAATGATCTTCGGGTATTCCAGCACCCGCAAAGCCCTTTCATTCATAGTCTTTACACTCCCTGATCCGGCAGACTGCCGGTTTTGTTCCTGAATTAAGCAGGTCGAAGGGTTAAAAAGTCCCAGCCTTCCCTTTCAGAGAAGCAGGGCCAATCCAGGACCA
>CADBUA010000011.1 GCA_902797665.1 uncultured Lachnospiraceae bacterium
GCAGAGCGCCAGCAACAGCACTGTCATTGGCAGTGATGACGACGGAAGCTCCTTCCCCTGGGGTCAGATATTTGGCGACGGGTCAGACCAGAGTGGGGAGCAGGATGAGGATGATTTTTGATGAAGCCCCGGGTCTTTATGACAGGGCATCCTGTGATGGCTTGAATTCCGTATCATTCTGCCGCTGTCCTTCAGTTGAAGGGATTTTCGTCCTGTGATAGACTGAATCAAGTCAGGGGTTCCCTGGAAGATCTGCCAGGGAACCCTGTTTTTTATACGGGAGGATCCCAGGATTTGCGGCAGGCGAATCCATAGATCCTCTGCATATACCGCGGCCTGAGACTTTGCAAGCATATCTTCCTGGCTGCGCGTATAGCGGCTCGGGAGGAGACATGGCAAAGGAATCATTCAAGCTGGTGGCAGGCAACAAGAAAGCCTACCATGACTACTTCATCGAGGAGAAGATCGAGGCGGGGCTCTGCCTGGCCGGTACTGAGGTGAAGTCCCTCAGAAGCGGCAAGTGCAGCATCAAGGAGTCCTACATCGCCATTGAGAATGGGGAGGCAGTTCTTCACGGGATGCACATTTCCCCCTATGAGAAGGGCAACATCTTCAACAAAGACCCGCTCCGGCCCAGAAAGCTTCTTCTCCACAAGAAGGAGATCTACAAGCTTTTCGGCGTGATGCAGAAGAAGGGCTATACGATTGTTCCGCTCCAGGTCTACTTCAAAGGGAGCCTGGCCAAGATCGAGATCGGGGTAGCCAAGGGCAAGAAGCTTTACGACAAGAGAGCGGATGCCGCAAAGCGGGACAGCGCGCGGGAGATGGACCGGGCCATGAAGGAATACAACCGGGGTTGACTCCCATAGACCTTTTCGCTATACTCAGCTGGTAAGAAAGAGAGTCTGTTTTTTTATAGGGGGTAGTAAAGGTTTCGACGGGGGCTGTGAAGCTGGAGAAGCTATCCGCAGGCTGATGCGTTAAATCGCAAACTTAAATATAAACGCTGATAAAGATTTTGCGCTTGCTGCAGCCTGACGGCTGTGGCTGTCTGACCTGAAGCACCTGCACTTTAGAATCAGGCATCGAATTTGCAGGAAACGACACATGCAAAGCTTTGAGCATGTGGGCGTAATATGAAGCTACCGAGACCGTCAGGGTGTCTGCTTTCGGACGGCGGGGGGAATCTCAAAGAACAGACTATGATAGTAGAAGGACAGGGGATTGGCTTTCGGACACGAGTTCGACTCTCGTCTACTCCATAATCGGGAGGAGCACATGGGTGCCCTCCCGATTTGTTTTTTATACCCTCGAGCGTGTGAACCCGGGAAGAAAACAGGCGCGGGCGGGCATATACCGACAAAGATCCGGCAGATCCGAAGGCTTTTCGGCATCAAGTCTGAGACCCGAAAGTGGCGGCAGAGGCGTGAAGCGTGGTGGACAGAATGGATTACACAGCGCCTTTTGATGAAATCCGCATCCTGGCACAGGAAAAGGCGGAGAATGGAAAGGTGGAGGGGCTTTTCAAGGAAACGCAGCAGTTTGAGGAGCTCATGATGATGTATGACTGCGCGATCCGGCAGGTGAAAACCAAGCTGGAGATTCTGGATGAGGAATTCTCGGTCCGCTATCGGAGAAACCCGATTTCTTCGATCCAGAGCCGGGTGAAGAGCCCTTTCAGCATCTATCGGAAGCTGAAAAAGCTTGGAGAGGAGCCTACGATCCGGAATATCTCCAAGGTTCTGAACGATGTGGCCGGAGTCCGGGTGATCTGCAACTTCATCGATGATATCTATGATATTGCAAAGATGCTGGGACGGCAGGACGATCTTAAAGTGATTACGATCAAGGACTATATCAAAAGCCCCAAGGAGAACGGCTACCGTTCCTGCCACATGATTGTGGAGGTTCCGGTTTACTTCTCCCGCACCAAGCGGCTCATGCGGGTGGAGATTCAGATCCGGACCATCGCCATGAACTTCTGGGCAAGTCTGGAGCACCAGATCCGTTACAAGAAGACCATGCCGGGGGATGTGGACATGGACCTGATCACAGAGGAGCTCCGGGAGGCCGCAGAAACGATCGCAGAGACGGATAAGAAGATGCTGGAGATTAAGAACCGGCTGGCCCAGTATGAAGATCTGAGCGAGACGATCTATTGAGCAGACGGAGGGAGATATGGATAGCTTAAAGATACTGGTCGTGGATGATGAGCAGAGAATGCGCAAGCTGGTGCGTGACTTCCTGGTCCGGAAAAAATTTGAGGTCATCGAGGCCGGGGATGGCGCGGAAGCCATCGACATCTTTTTCTCAAGCAAGGACATCGCGCTGGTCATCCTCGATGTGATGATGCCCAGGATGGACGGCTGGGAGGTCTGCAGGGAGATTCGCAAGGAATCCAAGGTGCCGATCATCATGCTGACCGCAAAGGGCGATGAACGGGATGAGCTTCTGGGCTTTGAACTCGGCGTGGATGAGTACATCACCAAACCCTTCAGTCCGAGCATCCTGGTGGCCAGGGTGGAAGCCATCCTCCGCCGGAGTGGGGTTGTGGACAACGGGGAGCTGCTCAAGGCCGGGGATATCGAGATCGATAAGGCCGCACATCAGGTACGGATCGATGGCAAGCTGGTTGAACTCTCTTTCAAAGAGTTTGAGCTTCTGACCTACTTCGTGGAGAACCAGGGCATTGCCCTCTCCAGGGAGAAGATCCTGAACAGTGTGTGGAACTATGATTACTACGGGGATGCCCGGACCATTGATACCCACGTCAAGAAACTCCGGGCCAAGATGGGGGACCGGGGATCCTGCATCAAGACCATCTGGGGCATGGGCTATAAGTTCGAGGCAGAGCCGGAGGAGAGCGGCGGAAAGAACGGATCTTCTGAAAAAAGCTGAGGTCTCCGGATTCTGGAGCCAGAGTTTTGAAGTTTTGCAGCTGTCCAGTCCGCTTTGGCCGAATGCCTACAGGAGCC
>CADBUA010000012.1 GCA_902797665.1 uncultured Lachnospiraceae bacterium
ATAGAGAATAAGGAGAAAAAGAAGAAAGAAAAAGAAGAAAGAAAAAGAGAAGAAAGAAAACAGGATCTGTTGACCTTGCGATCTCAGCTGTAGTCTCTTCTGTCCGGCCTGGTTGATTCCAAAGGGTGTTAATGCTATGATGCCCTCCGTGAAAGATCGTCCTCTTTCAGTCCGTGACGGGTGGGACAGATCATCCAGAAGACAGCCGGCTTTGCCGGTTTTTTTCGTAGCTGAAGAAATACAGGAAATACGGCAAATGGTCAGCCTGCCCAGGAAGATCAGCCGCATTCTCCAGGAAATCTCCGGGAAGAAAGGGGTCTCATGTTTGCGGTCGGCTGTCATCTGTCCTCCTCGAAAGGCTTTGCTCACATGGGGAGGGAAGCCCTCTCCATCGGGGGAGACACGTTCCAGTTCTTTCTCCGGAACCCCCGGGGAGGAAGTGCAAAGGAGGCAGATCCTCAGGATGCGGCCCTGCTTCGGGAGATCATGAAAGAGCACCATTTCCCACTGATCCTCGCCCATGCGCCCTACACGATGAATCTCTGCTCGGCGAAGGAGGAAGTCCGCGCCTTCGGGGAGGAGATGATGCGGGATGATCTCCGGAGGATGGAGCTTTTTCCCGGCAGCCTCTACAACTTCCATCCGGGGAGTCATTCGGGACAGGGTGCGGAGGAGGGCATCCGCCTCATCACAGAATCGTTGAACCGGATCCTGACCTCAGAGATGCACACCCAGGTTCTCCTGGAGACGATGGCCGGGAAGGGCTCCGAGCTTGGAGGGAAGTTTGAGGAGCTTCGGGCCATCCTGGATGGCGTGAACTTTCCTGAGAAGCTGGGGGTCTGCCTGGATACCTGTCATGTCCATGATGCGGGCTATGATCTGATCGGAGATCTGGAAGGTGTCCTTGGGACATTTGACCGGGTGATTGGTCTGGACCGCCTGAAGGCGGTCCACTTGAACGACAGTAAGAATCCCTGTGGAAGCCGAAAAGACCGGCACGAGAAGCTCGGGGAGGGATGCATCGGCCTGGACGCCCTGAAAAGGCTGGTTCTCTCGCCACCGCTCCGGAATCTACCCTTCTTTCTGGAGACGCCGAATGAACTCAGTGGCTACCGGAAAGAGATCAGGATGGTGAAAGCCTGGCGGGCCGGATTGAGGCATCGGCAGGTTTCGGAGATCGCTGAGGAGGGGGAAGATGGAGTCAGAATCCTCGTGGACAGGGTCTGGCCCCGCGGGCTCAGGAAGGAAAGCGCAGAGATTTCAGCCTGGTGGAAAGAGATCGCACCGTCAATGGGGCTTTGGGAATGGTCTCATCTGCCGGAGCGCTTCCCGGAATTCCGGGAAATGTACCTGCAGGAGCTTCAGCATTCAGAGAAAGCTTTAAAAAGGCGGGAGGAAGTTCGGACCCTTCTGAAGAAAGGTCCGGTAACGCTCCTCTATGGGGATAAGGATGAAGAAGGCAATCACGTGAATGTCCTGGAAGAATGGATACTGCGTGAGATAGAGATTCCGGAGGGAGACAGTTGAGTAAAAAGTACACATTGATTACGAAGGATGGACGGGCGAAGCGCGGCGAGCTTGTTACTGTCCATGGGACCGTACAGACGCCGGTCTTTATGAACGTTGGGACGGCCGCAGCCATCAAGGGAGCCGTATCCAGCGATGACCTGAGAGAGATCGGGACCCAGGTGGAGCTTTCCAATACCTACCATCTGCATGTCCGAACCGGGGATGAGGCCATCAAGAAGCTCGGGGGCCTTCACCGCTTTATGAACTGGGACCGGCCGATTCTGACCGATTCCGGGGGGTTCCAGGTCTTTTCCCTGTCGTCTCTCCGCCAGATCAAGGAAGAAGGTGTGACCTTCCACTCCCATGTTGACGGACGCATCATCTTCATGGGACCGGAGCAGAGCATGCAGATCCAGTCCAACCTTGCCTCCACCATCGCCATGGCTTTCGACGAGTGTCCTTCCTCCAAAGCGGACCGGGAATACGTCCAGAAATCCGTGGACAGGACCTACCGCTGGCTAGTTCGTTGCAGGGACGAGATGAAGCGTCTGAACAGTCTGGAGGATACCATTAACAAAGAGCAGATGCTCTTTGGGATCAATCAGGGAGCGATTTTCGAGGATATCCGGATTGAGAACGCAAAACAGATCTCAGAACTCGACCTCGACGGCTACGCCGTCGGAGGTCTCGCCGTAGGCGAGACCCACGAGGAGATGTACCGGACGCTGGATGCCACAGTTCCGTATCTTCCGGAGGAGAAGCCAGTCTATCTGATGGGGGTCGGGACCCCCCTGAACATCGTCGAGGGCGTCTATCGGGGCGTGGACTTTTTTGACTGCGTGTATCCCTCCCGGAACGGGCGGCATGGCCATGTCTATACGCACCATGGGAAGATCAATCTCTTCAACGCCAGGTACACCTTTGATGAGCGGCCAATGGAGGAGGGCTGCCAGTGCCCGGCCTGCAGGAGCTATACCAGATCCTATATCCACCATCTCTTCAAAGCCAAAGAGATGCTGGGCATGCGCCTCTGTGTCCTCCATAATCTCTACTTCTACAACCACCTGATGGAGGAGATCCGGATGGCGATTGAGAGTCACAGCTACGACTCCTTCCGGAAGAACTTTACAGATGCCTGGAATACGCCGCTGGATTGACAGATGAAAAGCGCTGGGAGCGCATGAAAAAAGGGGAACTGTCCAGTCCGCTTTGCGCACCTGCTGCGCAAAACGAGTTAGTACAATTCAAAAGCATAGGTCGGACGCTCTTTCGATGCGGGTGCAGGAGCCTCAGCCCGGCCGAATGCCTACAGGAGCCTGCGACTGGACAGCTACAAAAAAGGCAGGGGGATCCTGCTTTGTCCCCTTCGGGATGGGTGAAAATCGTCAAAACAATCCTTGCCTGAGAGGGGGGAATTGTGTACAATAGCAGAAGTCGCGCTTTCCCGGTATGTCTTTTGATGGCCTGAGGGCAGAAAACGACAGGATTCCGATGATCGCAGAATACCGCTGCCATAAGAAGGGGCGTGGAGCTTGAGCCACGGGCGAAGCGCAGAAGTTGAGGCTGAGAGAGGGGCAGGAGACTGTTTCCCGCCGCCAAGCATCTAAGGAGGAATAAAATGCTAGCATCGTTACTGAATATGTCCCTGCTGACCGAGAACGCCGCTGTATCCGGCAGTGCAGGTGGAATTCTGATGATCCTGTACCTGGCTGTCATCTTCGGTGTGTTCTACTTCCTGGCAATCCGTCCGCAGAGGAAGGAGCAGAAGCGGGTTCAGACCATGCTCTCCCAGATGGAAGTCGGCGATGTCGTGGTAACGACCAGCGGTTTCTATGGAATCGTTATCTCTGTCAGTGAAGAAGACTGCATTGTAGAGTTCGGCAGCAACAAGAACTGCCGCATTCCGATGAGAAAGACCGCGATTGCGGAGATTGAGAAGCCGGCAGACAGCGCATCGGCCCCGGCTCCGACTCCGGCGGAGACAAAGAAAGACGCGGAAGAGAAGAAGGGGATCAAAGGCCTTCTGAAGCGCTGACTGCGCAGAAATTCAAGTGCATAAATAGATTCGAAGTATAGTCAAAATAGATTCAAATTGGTTTCTGTAAAAACATACAGAAAAAACAGATAAACAGAAAAACAGATAAAACAAAAAAAACTGCCCTTTCGGGCAGTTTTTATTTGTTTATACTTACCTTTATTTGCTTACGACTGTTTATATCTGCTTTATTGCTGCTTGATAAAAGCATCTATCTTTGCTATACATGTATATATATATATGTATGTATGTATACATGTATATATATGCGTATCTATATCTATATCTATATCTATATCTATATCTATATCTGTATCTATCTATCCTGCCTGACAAGACTGCATAACATATGACACAAAGAATGGACAGTCTCCTGAACAGTGAAGCAGAAGGAATTCCTGCCGCATCTTCGGGCTTTCCGAGGGGATACTCCAATCCAGGAGGAGCTCAGCTGAAGGGGCCTGGTGCGGACAGTCAGAGCTGCTCACTCAGAAGAAGGCTCTGCGGATGGCTTCTGGGCGCGGGGCTCTCCTTTCTTTTCCCCCTGCTG
>CADBUA010000013.1 GCA_902797665.1 uncultured Lachnospiraceae bacterium
GCTATCATCATAGCACTTGAAAGGAGCGGATGCAACAGAAACCAGAGATATTTTTTGGGGAACTGTCAGGTTCTTTTGCGCAGTAAAGAGCGTAAAAGGACTTGACAGTTTCCGCATCGATATCAGATTGTCATGCCCGCGGAGAGAACAGAAAAAAGCCCGCTTCTGCGGGCAAAAAATCCGGAGCGCTATTGAGTGTACAGGGAGCAGTGGAAAAGGAGATGCCCCCTCTGCCTAAGGGCTTTGGCGCTTTGGCGCCTCCCCTCTGACTGTTTTGCTGAGCATCTTGTAGAGGAGACTATGCAGAAGCCTGATCTCCTCCTCTGTGAGGGGAAGGGAAGAACGCATCTGATCCGGGATGCTGACGGCCTTCGCGGCCAGCTGCTTTCCCTTCTCGGTGAGCGTCACAATCAGGATCCGCTCGTCGGTATGCGCGCGCTTTCTCGTCACGAAACCCTTCTGCTCCAGCTTTTTGAGGAGGGGGGTCAGGGTCCCTGAATCCAAAAGCAGGCACTCCCCGAGCTCCTTGACGCTCATCTGGCGCCTCTCCCACATGACCATCATGGTGATGTATTGGGTATAGGTCAGGCCCAGCTTGTCCAGATAGGGCTTATATTTCTTTACGATCTCCCTGCTGCATGCGTAAAGAGGAAAGCAGAGCTGCTTTCCCAGCTTCAGGCAGTCTGGACAGGGTTCTCTATTTGGATTTTCCCCGATTCCTGCATTCATGTTTATCTCCCATATCTCCCCGGATACGATACAATTTCAGTAACTGTCCATTCAGCTTTGCGCACTTTGCTGCGCAAAGCATGGTAAAACAAGCAAAAGCAAAGGCCGGACATACATTGAATGCGATGACAGGAGCCTGCGCCCGGTTTTGTCCCTGGAAAGGAGCCTGCGACTGGACAGGTAACAATTTTATTGCATCCAATTAAATTAATTGTACAGGGATCCAGACACAGTGTCAATCAGTTTGACCGCGAAGGCAGGATTCGGGCTGGGTTCGGGCTGGGATATCCTGGAGAATGTCCAAAGAAGGAAAAGACAGGAGCAGATCTCTGCCAGACGTTTCGCCTGGCAGAGATCCGCCCAGGAAAGGTCTTGACAGATACCTCCCAGGGGTATATGATGACTTCCATTGGAGGATACCCCTGTGGGGTATAGCAAGGAGGAAAAAGGATCTTTTGGAAGATGCATCCGGAACGGAACACAGAAAGGCAGGGGGAGCCGGGCTATATGGAGAAAAAAAGGAGCGCATGTCCGCCTGAATGCGCGGTATCCGAGGGGGAGGGCCCTCTGGAGGAGAGCTGCCGCGACCGTCACAAAGTGAGGACGCAGGAGGAGATAAAGGCATTGACGAACCGTCTCTGCCGCATCGAAGGGCAGATCCGGGGGATCCGGAAGATGGTGGAGCAGGATGCTTACTGCCCGGATATCCTGATGCAGAGCGCCGCGGTCCTGGCCGCGGTCAATTCCTTCAATCGGGAGCTTCTCACAAGCCATATCCGAACCTGCGTGGTCAGAGACATTCGGACCGGGGAGGAGGAAGGCGAGAAAGCCATCGAGGAGCTTTCAGTTCTTCTGCAGCGTTTGATGAAGTAGAGAGAAAAAAGAGCGCAAGATATCCTATGCATATGTAAAAAACAGCGCTCCGATCGATCCGAGGTCATGCTTCTATCACAAGCTGGTGGAAAAGCGGGAGGAGTCCGGGCAGATGCCGCAGAAGCCTCTGGCAAATCTGAATGGTTCCCGCCTGATCTTATCTGAGAGGAAGAAGGGAGAGCAGTATGGAGCAGTATACAGTCACGGGCATGAGCTGCGCGGCATGCCAGGTGAGGGTGGAGAAGGCGGTCTCAAAGGTGCCTGGAGTCAGCTCCTGCACGGTGAGCCTCCTCACCAACTCCATGGGGGTGGAGGGCACTTTTGACAGCGCCGCGGTGGAGAAGGCCGTGAGGGACGCAGGCTATGGCGCAAAACGCCGGGGCGGAAAGCGAGATGGGGAAAAGAGCATGTCAGAGCGCCTGGCCGAGGAGGAGGAAGCCCTGATCGACCAGGAGGGCCCGAAACTGAAAAGACGTCTCCTGGCGTCTGTGTGTGTGCTCCTCTTTCTGATGTACTTCTCCATGGGACATATGATGTGGAAGTGGCCGCTTCCGGCTTTTTTCAATGAAAATCATGTCGCGGTCGGCATGGTGGAGATGCTCCTCACCATCATTGTCATGATTATCAACCGCAGGTTTTTCATCTCCGGTTTTGGAAGTCTCCGCCATCTGGCCCCAAACATGGATACCCTGGTGGCGATGGGATCCGGCGTGTCTTTTGCCTGGAGTACTGTGGTCCTCTTCCTGATGACCCGGACTGTCGTGGATGGAAACATGCAGCAGACCATGGCTTATCATGAGGAACTGTATTTTGAGTCAGCGGCGATGATCCTGACCCTGATCACCATTGGAAAGATGCTCGAGGCACAAAGCCGGGGCAGGACGACCAATGCGCTGAAGAGCCTGATGAAGCTGGCGCCGAAGACGGCTCGTGTCGAGCGGGACGGAGAGACCCGGGAGATCTCGATCGACGAGGTGGTCCCCGGAGACATCTTTGTTGTGAAGCCCGGGGAGAATATCCCTGTGGACGGAATTGTCCTCTCAGGGGAGAGCGCGGTGAATGAGTCCGCCCTGACCGGAGAGAGTGTTCCAGTGGACAAGCTGCCGGGTGACCCTGTCAGTGCGGCCACGGTGAACCAGTCAGGCTATCTCCGCTGCCAGGCTCAGAGAGTCGGGGCGGATACAACCCTGAGCCAGATCATCCGCATGGTTTCAGACGCGGCGGCCACCAAAGCTCCCATCGCCAAGATCGCAGATCGGGTATCCGGTATCTTTGTGCCAGCGGTCCTTTTGATCGCAGCGGTCACTTTTCTTATCTGGATGCTGCTGGGAGAGAGCCCGGCTTTCTCTCTGACGAGGGCCATCTCCGTCCTGGTCATCAGCTGCCCCTGTGCGCTGGGACTGGCGACTCCGGTGGCGATTATGGTGGGAAGCGGCATTGGCGCGAAGAACGGGATCCTCTTTAAGACCGCTTCCTCCCTGGAGGAGACAGGCCGGATGGAAATCATCGCCCTGGACAAGACAGGAACCATCACAACCGGAGAGATGAAAGTGACGGATCTCCTGCCGCTTGCCGGCAAATCTGAGAAAGACCTTCTTTCCCTGGCAGGCGCTTTGGAGAAGAAGAGTGAGCATCCATTGGGGAAAGCAGTCTTAAGGCGCATGGAGGAGGAAGCGCTCATTCCTGCCGATGTCACAGACTTCAAGGTTCTGCCCGGGAATGGCCTGTCCGGCAGATGGAATGGGAAGAGCGTCCTGGGCGGGAGTCAGAAGTTTATAAGGTCACGGGTCTCTGTGCCTGAGGAAGCCGTGAAGCTGGCCGAAGATCTCGCGAGTGAAGGCAAGACCCCGCTCTTTTTTGCGGAGGACGGAGTTGCTGCCGGGATCATCGCTGTGGCCGATACGGTCAAGGAGGACAGCCCCGCGGCGATCGCTGAACTTGAGAAGATGGGCATCACAGTTGTGATGCTGACCGGGGATAATGAGCGGACCGCCCAGGCGGTCGGAAAGACCGCCGGCGTCTTCCATGTAGTGGCAGGAGTTCTGCCCGAGGGGAAGGAGAGCGTGATTCGCAGTCTTCAGAGCTTCGGAAAGACAGCCATGGTGGGGGATGGCATCAATGATGCCCCGGCTTTGACAAGGGCGGACATCGGAATCGCCATTGGGGCTGGAACAGATGTGGCGCTGGATGCCGCAGATGTGGTCCTGATGAACAGCAATCTCCGCGATGTGGCAGCAGCTGTCCGCCTGAGCCGGCAGACGCTTCGGATCATCCATGAGAACCTGTTCTGGGCTTTCTTCTACAACGTGGTTCTGATCCCGGTGGCGGCTGGAGCCTGGTACTATGCCATAGGACTGAAGCTCAGCCCTATGCTTGGGGCCCTGGCCATGAGCCTGTCCAGCTTTTTTGTCGTAAGCAACGCCCTCAGGCTGAACCTGTTCGACATCCACAGTACGGAGCGGGATCAGAAACAGGGCAGAAGACTGCGCCATGCGGCGTTGTCTTCCGAGATTTCAGAGATCAATGCGTTCAATATTAAAAAAGAAGAAGAGGAGGTTCATATGGAAACGAGAACAATGAGAATTGAAGGAATGATGTGCGGCCACTGCGAGGCGACGGTGAAGAAGGCTCTGGAGAGCCTGCCTCAGGTAGCTTCCGCGGAGGTTTCCCACGAGAAGGGGACAGCAGTCATCACACTCTCTGAAGCGGTGGACAATGAGCTTTTGAAGAAGGCTGTAGAGGATAAGGACTATAAGGTTCTTGGAATGTAATTTCCCAGTCCGCTTTGCGCACTTGCTGCGCAAAGCTCGGAAGCACAGTTTTAAAGCAAAGGCCGGGTGCACTCTTGACCTGACGACAGAAGCCTGCGCCCGGCCGAATGCCTTCAGGCACCTGCGACTGGACAGAGAGATAGCTTGGAAATATCGCCTGAAACTTTGCGGAATGCCGAACCGGGATCCCGGCCTTATATTTACAGCGGGAAAAGCCCATGCTATAATCTTGTATGCACAAGAAATGCATGGGCTTTTTTCGCCGCGGAATGCCGCGCGCGGGGAGGGAGGGCATAGATGGATCATATCATAATCACGATCGCCAGATACTACGGAAGCGGAGGGAGAGCCATCGGCAAAGACCTGGCCAGAGAACTTGGAATCGGCTTCTATGACAGAAAGATTCTCCAGCTTGCCTCTGATGACTCAGGCATCAATGAAGCCCTTTTTGCGCAGGCAGATGAGAGGCTCCAGGGGACCCGCCTTTTCCGCATCATGCGGAAGGTCTATGATGGGACAGTGATCCCGCCGGAGAATAAAGACTTTCTGTCCAACCGGAACCTTTTCAATTATCAGGCAAAGGTCATTCGGGAACTGGCGCAGGAGGAGTCCTGCGTGATCATCGGACGCTGCGCGAACTTTGTGCTCAAGGACTATCCCAACGTGGTCAACGTGTTTATTTACGCTTCTCCGGAATACTGCCTGGAGCAGGCGAAAAAGCGCGGAGCGGGCGGCGGAAGGGACACAGAGAAGTTCATCGAAGAGACCAACCGCTACCGTGGAAGCTACTATAAGTACTATACAGGCAGGGAGTGGAATGATGTCCTCGGATATGATCTCTGCCTGAACAGCGGCAGGCTGGGCTTCGCTGGGACGGCCGGGGTGATCCGGGACTATATCAGGGACCGCTTCCCGAACTGGAATCCGGAACAGTAAATCATGAGACCTGTACAGTCAGCTTTGCAGCTTGAAGTGCAAAGCCTGAAAATACAGAACAAAAGCAGCATGAGCCGTCAAATCCCCTGGCTCTTCAGGGGAGGGAGACTCAGGGGAATGGAGATTTGCTTTGAAACGGAAAAGATTCTTTGAAAAACTGGTAAGACCTTGGGCAGCATATACCTTCGCAGCATGCGCGGCTGTATTTTTCTATGTTTTTCTAACCCATCTGCATGTGGTTGGCGCTGCGCTCTCGACTTTTTACTACTATATTCAGCCGGTTTTTGTGGGTTTGATTGTTGCCTACATGCTGGATCCCCTGGTCAAGTTTTTTGAGAATCGATTGTTCGGAAAAATGAAGAGAAGGCATAGCGCGCGCGGGATCTCCGTCACCGTGACCTTCCTGCTTCTTATCCTCCTCTTTACCTTTTTCCTGATCGCTCTGATCCCGCAGCTGATCTCAAGCACCCGTCTGTTCATCTCCAACCTGAGCACCTACGGATCCGGGCTGAATACGATGCTCAGCAATCTGACGGAGTTCGCGGCGGAGCATGGAGTGGACATCTCCAACTATACCTCCGCTGGAACGGATCTGGTGGGGATGATCACAAGCCGGCTGCCGGCCAGCGTCAATGGCATCCTGAACACAACGATCTCTTACGGCGTGGAAGTATTCAATGGGGTGATTGCCTGCATCATAGCCATCTACCTGCTGATGGATAAGACCCGCCTGCTTGACGGAGCAAACCGCTTTTTCCGGGCCCTGTTCAGCGATAAAAACTATCGTCAGTCCAACAACTTCGTCGGCAGAGTCAATTCGATTATGATCCAGTACATCCTCTGTGATCTCCTGGATGGCCTGATCGTTGGAGTCGCCAATGCGGTGTTTATGCTGATTGTGGGCTACCCTTACGTGCCACTGATCTCGGTGGTGGCGGGTGCCACAAATCTGGCGCCAACTTTCGGACCGATCCTTGGCACGGTGATTGGCTGCTTCATCCTCTTTCTGGTGAACCCCTGGTATGCCCTGGGATTTCTTCTCTTTACGCTGGCCCTTCAGACTGCCGATGGTTATATCATCAAGCCCAGACTCTTCGGCGAGACCCTTGGGGTTCCCTCCATCTGGATTCTGATCGCCATCATTGTCGGTGGAAGAGTCTTCGGAATCATCGGCATTCTGCTTGCGATTCCTTTTGCGGCAATCTTTGATTTCCTCTACAGGGACGAGATTCTCGTCAGGCTGGAGGAGTACAGAGCCCGGAGGGATGGGGCGATTGCTGCGGCCAAGGCGGCAACAGGAGAGGAAACAGATGAGAACTGGGAAAGCGCTTCCCTTGACGCAGACGACGAAGAGCGCTGATCATATCACGCTGGCAGAGAACGGACAGAAAATGGGAGAAAATGTTGGCGTGTATTTTGTATGCAAAGTATATTCAGTGAAAAACATGGGATATCGCACCTGACATAGAGAAAAGATAAGATACAATGCATACACACGCACGCATATAAGGTACAGATAGAAACGGAAACGGAAATAGATACAGATACAGACACAGATACAGGCATAGATACAGATACAGGCACACATAGCACAAGACGCATAATATATAATCCATAACATACAATATATGATGCATATTATATGTTAATGCATATATGAATTGTAAATAGTTGAAAAAGAGCTCCTGCCACTGACAGGAGCTCTTTTCTATTCCAGCTGGCTTTTGTTCCGTATCCTCACGCGCAAGCTGACAGATCATTCTGTTTTCAGCCCATTCCGACAGCCACTACCGGTGTCGGACGGCTCGCATCGAAGATCCCGCTGGTATCTATCAGCTGGGAAAGGGAGTGGTCGTTCCCCTGCTGACATTCATACAGGCGGTAGCCATCCAGGTCAATCCTGCCCTGGCGCACATATCGGTCTGTGATCTGGACCCAGTAAGGTCCGGAGGCATCCACGTTGCAGTAGAAATGGTAGCCGACGCTGTTGTAGTAAGCGTACTTCTCGTTGCTGTCAGAGTAGCCCTCCCAGGAACCGATGTCATTACCGTGGGCAAAGATGATCGTGTCCACCGGACCGGTAATAGGCTCAACACTTTCGAGCCATTTTTCGTTGTCCACCCTCAGCCCTTCTGCTGTCTTGTCCGTGACGGAGAGGTGACCCCAGGTGTGGGAGGCGAACTCCCAGCCTGCATCTTTCAGCGCGTTCGCGATTCGTTTCGCGTCCTCGACTTCCGCGTTAAAGTCGAAGTCTGGATGAGCGTTCAGCCAGGCTCTCTGATCGTCCATCAGGTGTTCCCGCTTCAGGTAGTCCATGTCTGTCCGGTAGCCGAAGACGCCGTTGTAGCCGGTCATGGCAAGAAGCCCGCGGGCACCTTTATAGCATCCGTCCGGGTGGGCGGCGAGGAAGGTTTCGAGGCGTGGGACGACATCATAGTCTCCGATGGACTCGTTTCCATTCGCGTCCACATAGAGGCATTTGACCTGCCCATCCGCATCCAGCACCAGTTTTTCCGGGAAACCGGCCGCCGCGTAGCAGTGGTAGTAGCTCAGGTCATCAATGGAAAGCACAAGGGCTTTCTTCCCAGGCGGCAGGCGCAGGTCCGTATTGACTGTGAAATGTACGGTTCCATCCGCGTCTATGGTCTCTTTCACCAGGTCCCGAAGGCGGACATAGACATAGCCCGAATCGTAGAATCTTTGGACCAGCTGATCGAACTCTTCGATGGTTACCATCCAGGCATTGTAGCCATCCACGCCGCTCTTCCCCAGGGTGTTCACATCGAAGGCCCGGCCCGTGTCATTCAGAAGCGAGTGGTAGAAGACATGGGGGACCGTGTTCACGTCCACTGGAACGCAGGCATCTCTCGAAGTCTGGTACTGGGAGATCAGCGCTGTGATGCCCGGATCTGACTCATACCCGGGAATCGTCGACAGGAGATCGATCGCTCCGTCATAGTCATACTGGGCGGCGAGAAGCGCGGCCTGACTCTGTATAGAAGCGGAGTCCGTATTCAATGCTGCAGCCTGAGGGGTGACAGCCGGATTTTCCACTGCGGGAGTCGTTTCTGACTCCTGAAAAGGCGGTGCTGCTTCTGGAGCGCTGGTCTCTGCCTCCGCGTGGATGACCTTCAACTCCGTCTCGGAAATCGTCCCGGTCTCATAGGAGGCGGGTCTTCCGCCCAGGAAAGAAGGCCAGGGCAGAAAGCTGACTCTCGGCAGCAACACTTTTGAATAGATGAGCAGGAGCGCTAAGGCGGCGAGGATAAAGGTCAGCACGATAGCCAGGTTCCGGAGCCTCTGCTCGTTTCTTCTCCGCTGAGACCTCCGGGCGATCGCTTCCTCCCGCTCCGCATCCGCCATCCAGTCTTCATCGTCGTAGGCCAGGTTCGTGATCTGAGAATCCAGGGCATCGGCCTTGTCACCGATCAGATCCTTCAGGTCAGGCGCATCCGGAAAAAAACCGGAATGCTTCCAGCCTGGAGAATCTTCACGATTTCCTGCTGCCCCGTAGCCTCTGGGGCTGCCAGCATCCTCAGCTTCGGGGCTCTGCCCGTTCAGTCTGAAGTCTTTATTCATGCCTGAGTATATCCTCCAACCTTTCACAGGCGGCCTTTGTTCTGCCGCTGTGTATATGAAAAGGCCTCAATAAGACCCCATTATTTCAGCATCAGGGCAATTCTAGCATAGAAGGATCTCTCCTGCGTCCTGGATTCCTGAATCCTTCCTGAAGAGTTTATTAAGGCAGCCCCAGGAACAAGCTGTATTCCGGACTTTCCAGGCTTTGCGGGCTGGGAAAGCACTTGCCAGTCCTGTAAAAATCGACTAAGATAATTTTCACTTTTGTGTTGAAACCCGAAGGAATGCGGGAAATTGGCGTGCCAGACAGCGGAAGGGGAGAGCTCTCCCAGGGATATCTGGAGACTGTAAATTGGGGAGGCATTTATGAGCAGGAATGGAAGAAACAGAAGGGACGAGGACAACTCATTTCGCGAGTGGCTCTCGGACCATCTGCGATACCTGGTCCTTTTCATTGCGCTCCTTTTGGCGCTGATAGTGGCAGCCATGGTTGGGAGCCTTCTGGATACAACGGGAAACCTGAGTTTTTTTGGAAATCGGGAGATTGTGCAGAATGAGACCAGCCCGGAGCCGGAGATTGTGATCATCAGCAATGATCAGATCCAGGCGGAGACACAGGAGCCGGAGTCTGAGAGCGAAGGAGAGAATGGCAGAGGGGCCTCAGCTTTTGCCTCAACACCCGGTGGAACCCAGGGAATTGGGATTACCGACATCAAGCCCTATCTGAATTCCGGAGACACAGAACAGCCGGGCGATCTGGAGGAGACAGAAAGTCAGCGGATCCTTCCGATCCTTCCGTCAGGTTCCTCGAACGTGTCAGGCATGCGGTCGACGGTCACAAACCTGGATACCGGTGAGTCGGCGGCGTCCTTTGGAAACGGCATTCCTGAGAGTCAGGCGGAGAGCGTATCTCAACCCGAAACTTCCGCATCTCAATCAGGAAATGAGCTGATTGTACAGAGAACTGAACCGGAGACCAGTGTGAGTGAAAGCCAGGGAGCCAGCCAGGATGACAGCCCTGAATCTGTTCCTGAGACAAGTCCAGCCTCCCTTCCTGAGAGCAGCCCGGCGGCTATTCCTGAGACCAGCCCCGCATCTTCCGGAGAGAGTTATTCAGAAGAAAGCTCCGGCAGCGGGATCACCGTCTCCGGTGGAAGCCCGTCCGGAACGATGGAATATACCAGCAGCGGGGAGGAAAACGCAGATTCCTCCGCCGAGCCTGTGCAGGATGCCGGTACAGCCTCCTACAGCTCCAATCTGTCGACTCCGGAAACTCAGGCGCCGACCTATCTGACGATGACAGGCACCTGCTATCTGAGAAGCTATCCGGACTATGGCGACAACATCCTTGGGACCTACGGAGCAGGTACAGTGGTTCGCTTCTACGGCGAGGAAGCAGGCTGGTACAAGGTGGAAGTCGACGGACAGATCGGCTACATGGGGCCGCGTTTCTTCCGTTAGAAAACGGGACAGATGACGACATGAATAAAGAAGCGGGAGTTTCCGAATAAACGGAAGCTCCCGCTTTTTGACTTATGGCGCAATACAGAATAATTCAATGAAAACAATATCAAATCAAAAAGAATAAATACAAGAGCATCAAATAAGAATAAGCATTAAAGAATGTACACAACACCATATAATTCCGGAAAAACCAATGGGATCGATGGGCGCTCAGAGTCCTTGCCGCCGCGCGGGGCTCTGTTCAGGATGTGGATCCTGCCGCCGCGCGGGGCTTTATTCAGGATGCGGATCCTGCTTCCGCCTGGGGCTTTATGCGGGATGCGGACAGAGCCGCATCCCAGGGAAGCATCCCGTTTTTGGGGTGATTCTCGTTCTGAGCTTCCAGCTTCAGCCCCCGGACAGTGGTGTAGGCGCGCATGAAAGGGAGAGAGGGCCGGGTGGAGAGAAAGCCTTTCATGGTGTAGCGGCAGTCCTCCAGGCCGTCTGTCACGTTGAAGAAGCGGAACTCGTCACTTTGGCCAATGCGGACAAAGGTCGTATAGTGGGGCTCCTTCCCTTCCCAGTAAAAGAGGATCCCGGCACGGCAGCGGGAGGCGGCCTTCAGGATCTTTTCCCGGCCCGAGGAGACATGGAAGTAGACATAGCGGTGCAGGAACTTCTCGAGCTTATAGCCGGGGGTCGGACCCGGGATCTTGATCGGAAACAGGCTGTCCATCTCCTGGTGAACCTGCTCGTAGGACATGTCTGAGCCAAGGGCGTGGAGCATGTTGTAGGAGGCGATCCATCCGCATCCGTTGTAGGCGGAGGACATGCCGCGGTAGGAGTAAGCCTGGGTGTAATCCTGGTCGATCAGATATCCGTCAGTGGACATAGCGTCGGAATGGACGGGTTTCTGGTTCATCTTTTCTTGGGTAAAAGGGGGCATATACATGTTCCTTTCTGGAAAATCCGAGCCTGATTGGAGCACGGATTTCTCAAGCTGTTTCCGCAAGCGTTTCTATACCGGGAGGCATTCGGACTTGTCAGATGCTTCCAAA
>CADBUA010000014.1 GCA_902797665.1 uncultured Lachnospiraceae bacterium
GCCTGTAAAGAGCATGCGCAGGCTTCCAATGGTGGATCCGATCCAGTAGCGAAGCTCCACAAGGCTGTAATAGAGGGTATTCAAAAATCCACCCCTCGTCCGATAACTGGAGCTTCCGGAGATGCCGATGAGATAGCGTCCGTCCTCCGCCTTCTCCGGGATGATTTCCGCTGTGTGTTTCTCCCCCTCGTGGACCCAGCTGATGGGGATGCTGGTCTCCCGGGCAAAGTCCTGCTGGTGAAAAGTCACATAGTTGGTCACGTCCCGATAAAGCTGAATCCGGGATCCGCCTATGGAAGTGATCTCATCTCCCGGCAGAATCCCGGCTTTCTCGGCCGGAAAACCCTCCGTCACCTGGAGCACCACAGGTTTGTCTACGCCCACAGCTCCAATGATAAAGAGGGAGAAGGTGAAGGCCAGGATAAAGTTGAAAAAGGGGCCCGCTGCCACGATCAGAAAACGCTGCCAGACCTTCTTCGTTCCAAAGGAGCCCTCTGTCTCATCCTCCATGTCCTCCCCCTTCATCAGACAGGAGCCTCCAAAGGGAAAGATCTTCACACTGTACCTTGTGCCGCTTTTTCGGCTGACATGAGAAAGAAGCCTCGGCCCCATGCCCAGGGAGAACTCCTCCACCACGACGCCGCACAGGCGTGCCAGGGTAAAGTGCCCAAACTCATGAAACAGAATGATCGCGCTCAAAATCAGAACAGAAATCAGTATCTTCAAATGCCTACCTCACCATTTCCTCATCCGTCAACTGCCAGGATCTTTTTCAGGCTTCCGGATAGGTCTGGTCCCACCTGGACCTGATGTGCTCCGAGACGGCTTTCTCCGCCTCCAGGATTTCCTGAAGGGACGGTTTCTCGACCATTTTCACAGATGCCATGCAGTCCTCGATGATCTCATAGATCTCAAGGAAGGAGATTCTGCGCTCCAGGAACCTTTCAACCGCCATCTCATTGGCTGCGTTGAAGATGGTCGGCATGGAACCGCCCTGCTCCATCGCAGATATGGCCATCGGAATGCCCCGGAAGGTTTCCGTGTCCGGCTTCTCGAAGGTAATGCGCTCAATATCAAAGAGATCCAGCCGCCGGGTCTCCATGGGTCTTCTGTCGGGGTATGTCAGGGCATACTGGATCGGAAGACGCATATCGGGTGCCCCCAGCTGAGCAATGATAGCCCCATCCTCAAACTGGACCGCCGAGTGGATGATGCTCTTCGGCTGCACGACCACCTCAACGTCCTTTGGTTTTACACCAAAGAGCCAGCAGGCCTCAATGACCTCCAGCCCCTTGTTGACCAGTGTGGCAGAGTCAATGGTGATCTTCCGGCCCATGCTCCAGTTGGGATTCTTCAGGGCATCCTCCACGGTTACGTTTTTCAGCCTCTCTGCCGTATAGCCTCGGAAGGGCCCGCCCGAGCAGGTCAGGAGGATCTTCTCGATGCGCTTCTGATTCTCCCCGTTCAGGCACTGAAAGATGGCCGAGTGCTCCGAATCCACCGGAAGAAGGCGCACCTTCTTTTCTTCGGCCAGCGGCATGATGATATGCCCGGCCGTAACCAGGGTTTCCTTGTTGGCCAGGGCAATGTCCTTGCCGGCCCGGATCGCCTCGATGGTTGGCACAATGCCAATCATGCCCACGATGGCACCGACCACGATGTCCACGTCCATGTGTGTCGCGGCCTCCACGAGACCCTCCATTCCGGACGCGACATAGACATTCACATCGGAGAGCTGGGCGCGGAGTCGTTTGGCGTCCTCCGGGTTCCAGACAGCCACAATCCTCGGATGAAACTCCCGGACCTGCTCCTCCAGTTTGCGGATGTTCCGGCCTGCCGCCAGCGCGATGACGCTGATATCCGGATTCTGGCGCACCACATCCAGTGTCTGAGTTCCGATGGAACCTGTGCTTCCGAGTATGGTAATCCGTTTCATCCTGATCCTCCTTATCAGCAGGAAGCCTTGCAGCTCCCGCTGCAAGGCTCATGCTATACTCGCGGCTATGAAAATCTGCCAGCCAGCATCCGGGGCCGCGGTATATGCAGAGGCACTAACGATTCGCCCAGGGCAAATCCTAAGTGCCTCCAGTGTAACGCTCAAATGGGTTTTTCCTGTGAACGCCAAAGAATATTACTGAATCTGGCGCTCTCTATTCTCGCATGTGGAGTCCTCGGCCGCAGCCTGCTCACTCGCGGCAGGCTCCATTCACAGTCCTTCCCTCACGCCTTCCTCCAAAGGCCCCGGCAGCCACATATCAGACCTCTTCCACAGGGTGCCCTAGCCCAGAAGGTAGGAGAGGAAGTAGATGATGGGGGCGGTGATGATGACAGAGTCAAAGCGGTCCAGAATGCCGCCATGGCCCGGGATCAGATGCCCGTAGTCCTTGATCTCATGGTTCCGCTTGATCGCGGAGGCTGCCAGATCTCCGATCATGGAGATCATGGCCCCGACTGCCCCGATCAGGGCGTAAATGAGGCCGATGGAAGCCTTTTCCTCGAGGAATCCCCGGATGGAGAGGCCGTAGATCAGGCCGATGAGAGCCGCGCCGATGATCCCGCCGATGGCTCCCTCCACAGATTTCTTCGGACTCAGCACCGGAGCCATCTTATGCTTTCCCAGAAGCCGTCCGACCGCATAAGCTGTGGTATCGCAGCCCCAGGCGCAGATGATGATCAGCCAGACATGCCACTTTCCTTCCGGGAGTGCCCTGGTCTGGTAGATAAAGCTCAGGGAGACAGCCACGTAGAGAAGGCCGAAGAAAGTCCCAAAAACCTCTTCCGCGTGATATCTGGGGTAGCTGAACACGTAGATGAAAAGAAGCGCGATCAGAGTCCCTGAAATAATGAGCATGTAGAGATCTGTCAAATGGAACCAGACAAAGACATACCAGAGAATCGCGCCAAGATAGGCGACTCCTGAAAGAAGCCCGATTCCCTTTTTCTGGATCCCCACCGCCCGGTAAAGCTCAAACATGCCGATCAGGGAGATCCCCAGCATGGACAGAAGGAGAACCGGACCTCCCAGGATGTTGACGAAGAGGGCCAGAATCACCAGAACAATACCGCTGATCAGGCGTGTGAGAAACATGATTACCCCTCCTCCCCGGATTTCAGCCCGCCGAATCTGCGGGTTCTCTTATTATAGGCCTCGATTGCCGCCTCCAGGTCCTTCTTTGAGAAGGCCGGCCATGGCACCTCCGTGAAATAAAGCTCGGCGTAGGACAGCTGCCACATGAGAAAGTTGCTGAGGCGCTGCTCCCCACAGGTGCGGATCAGAAGATCCGGATCCGGAATCTCTGCGGTATCCAGATAAGAAGAAATGACTTCCTCCGTGATCTCTGAGACATCCCCGATCTTCCCCTCTCTCGCATCTCTGACCAGGCGCCTCATTCCGCGCACGATCTCGTCCCGGCTCCCATAGTTGATGGCCAGCTGAAAATTCAGGCCGGTGTTGTCCTTCGAGCTCTCCACCAGCTCCCGGAGGTTCTTCTGAAGCTCCTCATCCAGGCCGGAGGGATCCCCCAGAACGCGGCATTTCATGTTGTTCTCCCGGGCCTGCCGGATGGCCGTACGCGTGTAGCTGTGAAAAAGCTTCATCAGCGCGTGCACCTCTTCCTGGTTTCGCTTCCAGTTTTCAGTGGAGAACAGGTAGACTGTCAGATACTTGATTCCGAGGCTGTCAGCGGCGCGGCAGATCGTCTCCACGTTCGCCGCTCCCTTCACATGCCCGTAGTTGCGCGGCATTCCCTTCGATTTTGCCCAGCGTCCGTTCCCATCCAGAATGATCGCTACATGGCGCGGCACTTCCATACTGCTGCTCCCTTCTGCCTGAAAAGAACAGGCTGCCTCCCGGCAGCCTGTCACTCCTGTTAAACCGTCAGGATCTCCTTCGACTTTTCTTCGACCATCTTGTCGATCTCCTTGGTTTTCTTGTCGGTCTGCTTCTGCAGTTCATCCTGCAGATCCGCGACCTCATCCTCCGAGATCTCATCCTTCAGCTTCTTATAAGCCTTGTCCGCGTCGCGGCGGATGTTGCGGATCGCAACCTTCGCCTCCTCACCCTTCTTCTTGACCTCCTTGGTCAGTTCCTTTCTGCGCTCCTCTGTGAGCACCGGGAACACCAGGCGGATTACCTTCCCGTCTGTCGTCGGATTGATGCCGATATCAGACATGTTGATGGCTTTGATGATCCCCTTGATCTGGGACGTTTCCCAGGGGGCAATCTGAAGAATACGGGCATCCGGAACCGTGACGTTTCCGACCTGGGAGATCGGAACCTGGGATCCGTAGTAGTCCACGCGGATCTTATTCAGAACCGCCGGGTTTGCCCTGCCGGCGCGGATCGTCTTGAAGTCTGACTCCAGGCTGCCGAGGGTCTTCTCCATCTTTTCGACATAAGGCTTCATTCTGTCATCCATCTCTATTCCCCCTTTTCCCAATATCTTCCGGACAAAAATCCCAGGCCGATGCGGATGACCGCATCCAGCGTTTACTTTCTGCTCTCAAATCCTCAGACTCACAGCCCCATCCAAAGCGCTGAGAAACGTCTCCCCTAAACCGTCACCTTTGTCCCGGTAAAGGGTCCACGGACCGCCTTGAGAATGCTGCCCTCTCCCAGGAGACCGAACACCAGCATGGGCATCTTGTTCTCCCTGGCCAGAATCGAGGCGGTCATATCCACAACGCCAAGGTTTCTGGCGATAACCTCATCTATGCTGATCTCCGAAAACTTCTTCGCGTCCGGATGCTTCCTGGGATCGGCCTCGTAGACACCGTCCACGGACTTGGCCAGAAGGATCCCTTCCGCCTCGATCTCGATGGCTCGAAGCAGGGTTGCCGTATCCGTCGAGAAGTAAGGATGCCCTGTCCCGCCTGCAAAGAAGACAACTTCCCCTCTCTCAAGGGCTGATACCGCCGCGTCCTTGGAGAAGAGCTCCGTAAAGGAGCCGCAGGCAAAAGGCGTCATCACGTGTGTGCGAAGCCCTGTCGAACGGAACATCTCCGAAACATAGATGCAATTCATCACTGTCGCCAGCATTCCGATCTGGTCCGCCTTGGTGCGGTCCATGTTTTCACTGGACCTTCCGCGCCAGAAATTTCCGCCGCCGGTGACAATCCCGATCTGGATTCCCTCGTCCGAGAGCTCCTTCACCTGCCTGGCAATGCCCAGGACTGTCGCCTCATCAAACCCCGTCTTTTTGTCTCCTGCCAGAGCCTCTCCGCTCAGCTTGAGCAAAACACGCTTCATGTCTCCTCCCGGAGCCGGAATGCCGGCTCAATTCAAAAAGGCTTCAGATTCTAAGGCCCAGCTTCCGCCTTCGCTCTGAGCCCCCATCACTTATCCGCAAATCCCCCACAGTTTACCATATCCCCCGAGTGATTGCCACAGCAATTCCGTCGATGTGCCCAAAGGTCATCTGACTCCTGTCTGATGTTTTCCAACAATCTTGACGAAGTCATGAAGCTCTTTGTTCTTCTCTCTTTCCCATCTCAGATCTGCATGAGGTAGTCCGACTCCTTCAGCTTGTTCCACAGGGTGTGGAAGAGCCCGTTCAGGTAGTCAAACAGAAGGCTCAGATAGCGGAGGCAAGGCTCGGCGTTCACCGCGAAAAGTACCGTCAGAACAGCTCCTTCCCGCGTCAGGGGACTGAGCTGGAATAGTTCCGGCATCACCAGGGCGCAGAAGATGAAGCAAAGGGGCATCCCCAGC
>CADBUA010000015.1 GCA_902797665.1 uncultured Lachnospiraceae bacterium
AGAGCGGGAGAGAGAACAGAGAGAGCCTTTGCGGCATTGTTCCGGGGAGGGTCGCAAGTGCCTGTGCTTCCCGGACTTGTATACCTGGAAACTTCGAAACACACGCTCACGGGTATATCCGCCCGCTCGCAGCCGCGAAAAATCTGGATTTCTGTGGCACAAGTATCTGCCACCCGAGTCAGGACGAGCTGACCGGGCGGGAGATTGCCATGAGTGGGGATCAGCTCCGGAGCCTCAGAGACAGCAGTTACCTGCTGCTGGAGACGGATGCTCAGGGAGAATCCAGATGGACCCCGTATCCAGGCCAGCTTACACTTCAGTTGTTCTCCCATATCGCCTCCGGTGCCATGGGGCTTTCCTACTGGAACTGGCTGTCTCCGGCAAACGGTGTGATGACCTTCCGGAGAGGCGTGCTGGGACACGACCTGCACAAGAACCGCTTTTATCGGGAGATCGCGGCAGCCGGACAGGAGATCAGACATCTCTGGCCCCGCCTGCGGGGCCTGTACAAGTATAACCGGATCGCGATCCTGGTATCGGATGCCTGCAGAATTGCGCTGAATGAGATCTTCCCGATCGATCCGGCCTTCCGTTATGATGATGCGGTGAAGTGGGTGTATGACGCCCTTTACGATCTGAACCTGGAGTGTGATTTCCTGTATGACACGAAAGTCCTGGAGGATCCGGAGCTGATCACGAACTACGATCTTTTGATCGCCCCGGCCCTCTACACGGTTTCCGATGAGCTGATCAGCATTCTCCGTGCCTACACAGGGAATGGCGGAACCCTCCTCGCCAGCTTCCGGTCCTTTTTCGCGGATGAACACCTGACTGTGCGGCCGAATCTGCAGCCTTGCCATATGATAGACGTATTTGGGGCCTTCTATCAGGAATATACCTGTCCCGGGAGTATGATGAAGGTGGGAGGGCATCGTGTAGAATATCTGGCGGAACTCCTTCAGAGCTCCAGGACAGAAGGAATGGAAGTACTTGCCTGTTATGATCATCCAGTCTATGGCGGATGCGCGGCGGCGGTGGAGAATCCCTTCTTTGAAGGCCATGCCTTCTATATCGGAAGCTGCCTGGCCAGGGAGGAGCTGGAAAAGATCCTCCTCCGGGCGGCGGAGAAGGCAGGGATCAGGCGGCCGGACGCGGTCTTTCCGCTGATTATCCGAAGTGGAATCAGCATGACTGGTAAAACCCTTCACTTTGTCCTTTGCTACGCGCCGGAAGAGACAGACTGGATTTCTCCCTGGGATGCGCTGGAGCTGCGATCCGGGCAGCTGATTCAGGCTGGGGACCTGGTCCATCTCAAGGCTTGGGATGTCCGGATCCTGGAGGAGAAATGAGAAGATAGATGAGATAGTGAAGCTGTCCCTTCTGCTTTGCGCACTTTGCGCCGGGCGAGGCCATACAGTTCAAAAACAAAGGCCGGGCGCACGTTCCATGTGGGCGCAGGAGTCTGCGCCCACTCTCGCAGCTGGAAAGGAGCTTGAAACTGGTGGGCGTCCGCTCTCTCTCTGGATGCCTTTCCCTATCTGCCTTCTATTTTCTGACAGCCTTTCCTTCTTCAGCTTCCCGCTCTCTGGCAGTTTCTGACTCCTCGGTTTCCTGCCCTTTTGCAGCTCTGACTGCTTCCTGAGCATCCTTCTCCTGAGCAGTGCCTTCAATCATATCCCATACCTGCTTCTGCGGACCAGAGACCTCCAGCGTGATCGTATTGCATGTGGAACGCTATATACTGGGAACCATTCGAATCTGTAAGGTGTTTCACCGGTATATGCCCGCTCGCCCATTTTGTGGCAGATTTTCGCGCTCGCGGGCATAAATGCGCATATGCAAAGGGAGGGAATTGATATCGCCAGGCGGTCTGGAGCTGCACCCATGTCAAAAACATTGACCGGGGGCATCGAAACAAAGATTGGAATACGCGGCGGGATAGCAGCGCGCATCAGTCTGCTTTGTCCGGTGACTTGAGTGCGGCTTCACCTGGGCGCAGGAATCTGCGAAAAAAGGAGCGGGAGGCCTGACCTTGAAGCATGCAGATGCGGATGCTTCCGGCTCCTGACAAGGTCGGGCAATGGCGCTCATTCTGACATGAAGCAGAAACGCAAACGAACCGTTAGCGGGCACAATTCAGAGCGGCTGTGATAAAATGTTCGTACCTGTTCAGCCCAGGCGCCATAAGATACGAGGCCGGGCTCAGGCTCCTGGCGCCGCATTCAATGCGTTCCCGGCCTGGCTTTATACTGGGGGCACTTAGGATTTGCCATAGGCGAATCGTTAGTGCCTTTGCATATACCGCGGCCCCGGACGATAGCTGACAGATTCTCTTGGCCGCGAGTATAAACTGTATGACCTCGCCCGGCGACAGCGGGCAAAGCGGACTGGGCAGTCACAGATGTTCATCAGGACAGAGCGCAGTCTCTTCCCGGATCTGTCCGCGGGTGGGAAGGACTCTGGAAATCTTAGAAGTGAGTGCAGATACCCCGGCCTGAGGCTTTACATGGCAGATCTTCCGGGCCGCGCGTAGAAACGATTCCCACATACACTTGTATGGGAGTTGTATGGAAGTCGTATAGGAGCCACATAGGAGTCGCATAGGAGTCACATAGGAGGCTCTGGATGGATCATTTTGGGAAGATTCCCCTTTTCAAAGGGGACGCAGCAGTATTCTTACCGCTTCTGCCAGGCGAAAATGGACCCTCTCTTCTCTTTGAGCAGCGGGCTTTTCATCTTGCAGCGCAACCGGGGGATATCTGTTTTCCGGGCGGAGGAGTTGAGGAGGGGGAGAACCCGGAGACAGCCGCTGTGCGGGAGATCCAGGAGGAACTTCTGATCAGGAAAGAACAGATCAGAGTCCAGGGGATCCTGCGACCTGTCCAGGGTCCTTTCGGCAGGAAGGTCTGGCCGGTGGTGGGAGATCTTTGTGGATATCAGGGGAGCTTTTCCAGGGAGGAGGTGGACCAGACCTTCTCTGTGCCGATCAAAGATCTTTTGGAGATGGTTCCAGAAGTCTACGGCGCGGTAAGCGTCACCGTTCCGGATGAAGACTTCCCCTTTGACCGCATCCAGGGAGGCAGACAGTACCCCTGGTCCAGGATCCGGAAAAAGATCTATTTTTATGAATGGAAAGGGATCACGATCTGGGGCATGACAGCGGGAATTCTGCACTCCTTCCTGGAGGAGCTGAGAGCAGGGACGAAAGGGGAGTGAGACTGGTGCAAATCGGGGGTAAGGAGGGGGACTTTTCATGAAGATTGGTAGACTGGCAAAGATCATCGATCTGGTCGGGAAATATGACATCGAGACCCAGGAACAGCTCAGGGACTACCTTGCGCAGGAAGGGTTTTCTGTCACCCAGGGGACTGTGTCGCATGATATCAAACAGCTGAATCTGAAGAAGGTTCCCTTTGGGGACGATGGCAGGCAGAAATACACCGCCGCGAAAGCGATGGCGCCCGAGGAACTCATGTATGAGAGGTATCTCCGCGTGCTCCGGGAGGGCTATGTGGGGATGGATCTTGCCCGGAACATTGTGGTGATCAAGACGGTATCGGGAATGGCTATGGCAGTGGCCGCGGCAGTCGATGCGATGAAGTGGCCGGAGGTAGCTGGCTGCATCGCCGGGGATGACACCATTTTCTGTGCCCTGCACGCGGTGGAAGATGCCCAGGAAGTGATGAATCGCCTGAAGGAGATGGTTTTTCACTGAGAAATAGACTGCGG
>CADBUA010000016.1 GCA_902797665.1 uncultured Lachnospiraceae bacterium
ATCGTGCAGAAGATAACCTGCGTCTGGGCCCTTGCCTTTGTGAGTCCTCTGCCGTTTTCATCCCGTTTTCATCGCCGATGGAGATGTCTATGAACACGACGGGAGATTCTTTGCTGACCTGAGCATCCCGTAACAGATCAGATGCTTGTGCGTCACAATCAAATCACAAGCCGCCGTCCAGGTATTGGGGGACAAAACGTATCAGGCCCATGCCTGCCTGATTGCCATCGCATAGGGCGATACATGTACTACAGCTCCCGCTCCCTCGCCGCATTCAGGATGCGCCTGCCATCGAACAGGGTATATACCCGCGAGCGTAAGAATCTGTGAATATGTGAATAAAAAGATGCGAGCGGACACCGATCGATAAAGCAGCTGGCAAAACCGAATGGTTCCAGGGACCGCAAGGGTTATGAATTCTGAAGTTTAGCATCCAGCAGTCGTCTGCTCATCCACCAGGTCCCCAAAGTAATCTATGGCTTCGTGCTGGCTTTCTGGATTCATTGGATCCATTCTAAATTCGTTTCGGAATGACGAGGCTTTCAAACTGCTGTAATCGTAAATATCTGCGCATTATTCCGCTTGCCACGGAACTGCCCGAAATTAGTTCGGCACCTCCATAACGGTGTCATAATCTGCCCGCCATTCGTCCATACTGGCGTAGATGCTCGCAATATCCCAGGCTGTTGGCAAGGACTTTGCTGCCAAAGCTCTATGCAGACAGCAGAAGCGTCAATGCCAGAAACCAATCCAGTGTCTTCTTCATTCCGACAACCTCAGATTTGTGCTGATCTGGGGCAAAACCATAATAGATTATCTGTACCTGTCCAGTCGCAGACGCCTTTCCAGGACAAAGCCGGACACAGGCTCCTGTCGTCGCATTCAATCTGCGCCCGGCCTTTGCTTTTGGAGCGTATGACCTCGCGTTGCGCAGCAGGTGCGCAACGCGGACGGGACAGGTACGATTATCTCATTCCTGCTTCGGATTGTCAGCATTTTCTTCATAACACGTTCATTCGCTCAGCGGTCAGGATTGCGGTGGCGCGGGATAGTGCAATGCCGCACTCTTTCCTGTCAGAATATGCCCACTCGTATCTCCGACGTGAAGTGCATGCCGCCGCCGGGCTGGATGTTACAGCAGCCTTTCCGGATGAGATCGCTCATCCCGGGGCAGAAGGCATCAATCAGATCTTTCGCGACAATAAAGTACGCGCGATCGGCATGAAGAAGGCGCAGGCCATCTACGATGCAGAAAAGAACAGCATTGGGACGGTGCAGGGACGGAAAGCAGAACGGATGAATATCGAGTATCTGATCTATGATCTTGAAAGGAAGCAGGCCAGCCTGGACCAGGTGACGGCTAAGCTGGAAGAGATCTGTACGAAGCTCCCGGAAGCGAAGTATCTCCTGACTGCCCCGGGGGTAGGCGTCGCAACAGTCGCTGGATTCCTGGGCGAAATGGGCCCGCTGAGCCGCTTCGACAGCCCAAAGCAGATCCGGAAGTCCGCAGGCCTGTCGCTGGTTGAGTCCAGTTCCGGCAAGCATATCGGTCAGAGCGGGATCAGTCACAGATGGCGCAAGAGACTCCGACATGTGCTGTTTGATGCAGGGCTGATGGCAGCTGCAAAGAACCCGGAGTTCAAGGCACTCCATGAGCACTACACGACGAGAACCAGGAACGCTTCTGAAGAAGAAGCAGTCGATTATAGCCATCAGTATCCATCAGATGCAAGCAAGCTGATCCGCGTCTTCTATGCGCTCGGAGTGAAATGGCAGGAGTATGACCCGAAGAAAGTCCAGAGGGATATCCGCCAGTCTGATGATGTCGGCAGTCAGGCAAAACAGTGTTCTATTGCTGCTCATAGTAATCTTATCACCAACGGCAGCTATCGTATCGTTAAGCACGACTATCAATTCGGAAATAACAGCAACAGGATCATCCTAACTATTATAAATCATATAAAATACATCATACAATTCATAATTTACATCATGTACTAAACATTAAAATCTAATTGACATAAATTTCTACGTTTTAAATAAATGCAATCTAATCAATTCGTAAAAGATACAGCTGATCAACATCATCATATCGATATATTGATAAAACATTATGTTATAGATATATTTAGATATATCATTTTTCATTTAATTGAATTTTACTCTTATTCACATGGGAAATATAGTAAAATAGACAAAATGAGACATCTCATCTATGAAAAAACAACAAAAAACAGCCCGCAAGGGCTCAAGCATAGAAAGGGGATGCCTCATGAAAATCTATTTTTGCACGCGAACAACGCTTAGAGCAAATCAAAGGGAAGGGGATTGTTTGTATGTGGGAATCGATGTGAGCAAAGCTGACGATGCTCTTCGCATTTCAGAGGACAGAGCGAAAACAGTGCGAAATAGCTGCTGGATGGACATGATTTATGGGAAACATCTATGTGGTCGATAATACGGGGCTGATACCGGCAGAGAATACCGGAAGAGCTTCTGATGCGTTTGTATCTTCTTCCTGCATGCATTCAGCGGATGATGTGTGAGGTTCTTTCTGCTGTGAGGGTCTGGGTCGGTGTTCTGGCAGAGGGCTAAGAGCAAAGCAATAATTAAATTATATAAGTTAATTAAGCGATTAAACTATTGAAAACAGGATTAAAGCGAAATGGGAGGATTGTCTTTTTTACAAAACCTTCAGAATCATTTCGGTTGATGCGACAGGGGCATCTTGATAAAATCCGCAAAGGGCATATTTTTGGGATCCTGGAAGATGCAGAGGCGAAATAGAGGCGAAATAGAGGCGAAATAGAGGGCAAATAGAGG
>CADBUA010000017.1 GCA_902797665.1 uncultured Lachnospiraceae bacterium
CAATCAGAAGCGCCGCGGAGGCATCCAGCACATCCCGGTGCTCCAGGATCATCTTTTTGGCCTTCTCATAGGCCTCATCCACGATCTTCTTCACTTCCTCATCGATGATCGAAGCGACCCGCTCTCCGTACTCCCGCGTGTGAGCCAGATCCTTTCCGATAAAGATCTCATCCTCCCCCTGTTCATAATTGATCAGGCCAAGCCGCTCAGAGAAGCCATACTTGGTCACCATTGCCCGGGCGGTACCGGAAGCCTGCTTGATGTCTGCGGAAGCACCGGTCGTGACATCGCCAATGGCAATCTCCTCGGCCGCGCGTCCCCCCAGGGAGACCACGATCTTCTGGAACATCTTTCCCCTGGTGTCAAACATTTCGTCCTTCTCCGGCAGCGGCATCGTGTATCCCGCGGCTCCCCTGCCTGTGGGGATGATGGAGATCGTATGAACCGGCCCCACATCCGGAAGCAGATGGAAGAGAATCGCATGCCCCGACTCATGGTAGGCTGTGATCCGCTTCTCATTGTCCGAGATGACCCGGCTGTGCTTCTCCGTCCCGATTCCGATTTTGATGAAGGACTGATCTATGTCACTCTGGCGAATGTAAGCCCGCTTCTTTTTGGCCGCCAGAATCGCGGATTCGTTCATGAGGTTTTCCAGGTCCGCTCCGGTAAAGCCTGCTGTCGTCCTGGCAACCGTGTCCAGATCCACATCATCCGCCATGGGCTTGTTCTTGGAGTGGACATCCAGAATCTCCCGCCGGCCACGTACATCCGGCCTCCCCACCGACACAAGGCGGTCAAAGCGGCCCGCTCGAAGAATCGCGGGGTCAAGGATGTCGACCCGGTTGGTGGCGGCCATGACAATGATGCCCTCGTTCTCCGAAAAGCCATCCATCTCCACCAGGAGCTGATTCAGCGTCTGCTCCCGCTCATCGTGTCCACCGCCCATGCCGGTTCCTCTCCGGCGGCCCACGGCATCAATCTCATCAATGAAGACGATGCAGGGCTGATTCTTCTTGGCTTCCTCAAAGAGATCCCGGACTCTGGAGGCGCCGACACCGACGAACATCTCCACAAAATCCGATCCAGAGATGGAAAAGAAGGGAACCCCCGCCTCCCCCGCCACGGCCTTGGCGAGAAGCGTCTTGCCTGTGCCTGGAGGCCCCACCAGAATCACACCCTTGGGGATCCTGGCACCGACCTTCATGAATTTCTCCGGTTCTGAGAGGAACTGAACAATCTCCTGGAGATCTTCCTTTTCTTCCATCAGGCCTGCGACGTCGGAAAATGTCACCTTCTTCGCGTCCGGCGTAAACATCCTGGCGCGGCTCTTGCCGAAATTCATCATCATCGACCCGCCGCCTGTCCCGCCGCTCTGGCGGTTCATGAAAGAGATCATGAAAAAAAGCACCATCACAATCAGGATGACCGGAAGAAAAGTGGAGACCCAGATGGAACTTCGGGTTACATCATCCACCACCACCGTAACATCATAGTCTGCAAGGATCTTCTCAGCCTCGCCCACATCCGTCACATTGATGGTCAAAAGTTCATTGTCTGTGGTTGTCACCTGCAGGGAGCCGGTCGGCACCTCCTCATTCTGAATGACCTCCACTCTGGAGACGATGCCCTTTTTGAGCATTCGCTCCATTTCTTTCATCGTGAGATCGGACCGCCCGTTGAATCCGTCCCGGAAGGCGAAGATCACGAAAATACAGATGAGTCCGAGCAGGATATAGAATCCTGTCCCTCTTGTCGTTCTATTCACGGTTCAGCCCCGCTCCTCCTTCCCCCTCAAGATGACACGCACCGGCTCTGCCTGCCTGCGCACATGGATACTTATTCCTCCTCCAAGGACATGACCCCGATGTAGGGAAGATTGCGGTATCTCTGGTCATAGTCAAGCCCATAGCCGATGACAAACTCATCCGGGATCTGAAAGCCCTGATAGTCCACCTCGACGTCGCACTCTCTGCGGTCAGGCTTGTCAAGCAGGGTGCACAGACGGAGCGAGGCCGGATGACGCGAGGACAGGTTCTTCAGAAGATAACTCAGGGTATGTCCGGAGTCGATGATATCCTCCACCACCAGAACCTCCCGGTTCTCGATGGGCTCATCCAGGTCCTTGATCAGCTTGACGACGCCCGAAGACTTTGTGCCGGCTCCGTAGCTGGAGACAGACATAAAGTCCATGGTGACCGGGATGGTCAGCCGCTTCGCCAGGTCACAGATGAAAAACACGGATCCCTTCAGGATCCCGATGAGATGCACAGTCTTTCCCGCATAGTCTTTGGAGATCTGCTCTGCCAGCTGTCTGATTCTCTCATCGATCTGATCCTCCGGGATCAGAACACGCGTCGATTCCTTCATGATTTTTCTCCTGTCATACCGGGATTCTTCCCCGGTTTTTTTCGAATTTCATGTTTCTGTTCTTACAACAAACGTAGCTGTCCAGGTGCGATGCCGGGCGCGGGCTCCTGTCGTCGCATGCAATGCGCGCCTGGCCTTTGCTTTTGAGCTGTATGACCTCGCTTGGCGCAAAGTGCGCAAAGCGAACCGGACAGTTCCCAACAGACTTCCCCAGAGACACAAAAGTCTGCCCTTTCAGCGGGGAAGCTCCTCCGGGTTTTCCAGCGTGATCTCCACAAAGTCCTGCCCCGGATCCACTTTCGCGTCCTCCGAAATCCGGAACCCCACCACCCAGAGGATCCTGCTGCCATCCGTGACCAGTGGGATCTGATCCCGTATCCTCACCGGGACTTTTTGATCCGTCAGATAATCGCCAAGCTTCTTCCGCCCGCCTTCCCGATTGATTACAAGAAAATCGCCCGGCTGGCGGGTTCGAATGCACAAAGTCTGTCTTATTGTACCATAGGAAAGGCTTTTTTTGTACTCCCATTCCGGGACAGGCTCTCCTTCCAGGCGCTTTCCAGGGCGGATGGAAAAGCGAAGAGCGCCAAAGCTGACGCGCCCCTCCCCATCGATCATAAAAGGGGCAGGCCCGGGATCCCCAGACGGAAGCCTGGCTTTTGTGAAAGCCTCCTTCCTCCCGAAAAGAATCTTTCCTTCCTCCCGAAAGGCCTGAAGGCCCCCTGGCAGGTCCAGGGACCTGCCGCAGCCCTTCTCAGAAAGCTCGAGCAGCGAATTGATGTGAACATGGGAGAAATCCTTCAGGCTTCCTCCAGCAGCATCCAACGCGCTCCGAAGAATCCGCTTCTGAATGACAGGATCAAGTCCCAGGAAAGCTTCCAGCAGCAGGCCGATTTCTCCACCCTCCTTGAGGAGGCAGAGGCCTTTTGCCTTTTCCGTCTCTCTTTCCAGAAAGTCTTCGATCTCCCGAAGCTTCTCCGCTGCCTCCTGGATGTGCGGGATGGCATGATGATTGAGTTCAGACATCGCCGGAAGGATCTCGTGCCGGATGCGGTTCCTGGTGATCTGAAGATCCAGGTTGCTGGAGTCGGTCCGAAAAGGAACCCCCCGGGTCCGGAGATCTGCCTCGATCGCCTCCCGGGAAAGGTAGAGGAGGGGCCGGATCAGGAACAGGCCCTCCCCAAGGGGCCTTAGGGGCTTCATTCCGCTAAGGCCGTCAATGCCGCTTCCCCGGATGAGGTTCCAGAGAACAGTCTCTGCCTGATCCCCCTGGTGGTGCGCCGCCGCGATTTTCAGGCATCCCGTCTCCCTTGCCAGATCCTGAAAGATCCTGTAGCGCTGAACCCGGGCTTCCTCCTCCAGAGACCTCCCGGAAGCTTTGGCAAGGTCCGGCACCGAAATCCGGACAGCTTTGAGGGGGATTCCGTGTGCCGCGCAGAGTTTCTTCACAAACGCAAGGTCTTCAAGGCTCTCCGCCCCACGGATCCCATGCTCCACATGGACGGCACGGAGAAAAAAGCCCATCTCTCCGGAGAGATCGAGAAGGTTCAGCAGCAGGCAGACGGAGTCCGCCCCGCCTGAGACTGCTGTCAGGACCTGATCTCCTCTCTCCAGCATCCTGTAATGTGTAAGGCTCCTTTTAACAATATCTTTGACACTGTCTCTATGAGACATCTCGAGAGCTCCCTTCCCGCGTCTTTCCCGGAAGTTAGGAAGACACAAGTGATCAGCTGAGGCGGCCCCTGTCCAGCCAGCTTTCCAAACAGGCATCAGAGGCTGCGAAGCAGGGGCGAGTGGGCAGATTCTCCATCTCGCGGGTTCTATCAGATGCACTTAGGATTTGCCTGAGGCGAATCGTTCGTGCCTCTGCATATGCCACTGCCCCGGATGATAGCTGGCAAATCCTCCTGGCCGCGGGAATAAAAAAGACGAAACGCCCTGCGGAACTCCGCAGAGCGCACTTTTCAACTCTCCGGCTTGAAGATCACCTCATCCGGATAGACCAGCCCGAACTTCTCCCGCGCCATCTTTTCGGCATAAGTGTCCGTCCTGGTGTAATCCCGGAAGTCCTCAATCTTCTCGCTTCGGTCTTCCTCCTCGGTCATCTGCATCTCCAGCGACGCGATCTGTGCCTCATAGGTTTGATTTCTGGCCGAGAGTTGCCTGGACTGGACAATCAGCACCGTCACCAGAACCAGAACCACCGCCATAATCAGGATCATGCCCTGCCTGGTCTCCTGTGCCATCGGTTTCCGGTCCCGCTTCACGGACTTCTTTCTCTGTGCCTTTTTCTGAGCCATGAATTCCACCTATCCTCTTTCACCTGTTCCCTTATGCCAGCGCGCTGCGCGCAGGATAGATGCCCGCCTGCACGTATACAGGCAGACGGACCCGCCGGCTCCCTCAGAGATATCGGAACATCTCCTGGGCTTCCTCCTTGCGGACAGTCTCCTGAATGCGCTCCACCTCAACCTTGACCGCCTTGTTCCCAAAGCCAATCTCAATCACATCGCCGATTTTCACCTCAGCGGAAGATTTCGCCACCTTCCCGTTGATCATGACGCGTCCGGCGTCACAGGCTTCGTTGGCCACAGTCCTCCGCTTCACCAGGCGTGAGACTTTCAGATACTTGTCAAGCCGCATACTTCTCCCCCCTCCGAGGCGAAAAAAACCGGGGAGACTCTCCCCGGTCCTGCTATTTGTTTCTCTCAGTTCAGGCTGTCCTTCAAAGCCTTCCCAGCCTTGAACTTCGGGGACTTGGAAGCCTTGATGGTCATGGACTCACCCGTCTGGGGATTCCTGCCCTCACGTGCCGCTCTCTCGGAAACCTCAAAGGTACCGAAGCCGACAATCTGAATCTTCCCGCCATTCTTAAGCTCTTCGGAAACCACGTCTGTAAATGCCTTGACAGCCTTCTCCGCATCTTTCCTTGTGAGGCCGGACTTCTCAGCAACAGCCGCAATAAGTTCCGTCTTATTCATCAGATAACTCCTTCTTTCAAAACAGTAAATCCGGCGCAGCGTTCTCGGTCCCATACCCGGATAACCCCGCCCCAATACAAGTTTCCGCCCGTTTTGCGGACGATATCTACTTATATCCCTGTGCTTTGGGTTTGTCAAGGGATTCCGAAAGGAAAAAGGCGCAAAAATGCCGCAGATGCGGCATTTTCATCCCTCATGCGCGTGATCCTCCCTCCGTCCAGAACCTCCATACCCCCGGAATCACTTTTCCCAGCTCAAAAAGGACCACTCCCGCGGAGCGGGAGGGTCCTTTTTCAAAATACGCTCCTTTGAATCTCAAGCGTTTCTGGGCCTCTGACACCTTCAGGCAGAGTCCCCAGCTGCCTCAAAACACTGGCCGCAATTACTTGGTCATCTCGTCGATCATCGCGAGGACAGCCTTGCCGAAAGCATCGCTCTTCTGATCCGCATCCTCCAGGGACGAGCCCACGATACCATAGTAGAACTTGATCTTCGGCTCAGTGCCGGACGGACGGACGCAGAGCCAGGCATCATCCGGAAGCTCATAGTAGAGAACGTTGGAGTTCGGGAGACCGGTGCTGCCCTTCTCTCCGGTCTCAAGGTTGACAACCTCATCCTTCTTGTAATCGCGGACTTTCAGCACCTTATATCCGGCGATCTCCTTCGGGGCGTCCTCCCGGAGCGTGGCCATGATCTGCTGGATCTTCTGAAGCCCTTCAATGCCTGCCATGCCGATGGAGACAACATCATCCTTGTAGTAGCCGCAGCGCTCATACAGGTCGAGCATGGCATCCCACAGGGTCATGTCCTTGGTCTTGTAGAAGGCCGCAGCCTCGCACAGAGCCATGACTGCCACGATGGCATCCTTATCGCGGGCATGGGTCCCGATCAGGCAACCGTAACTCTCCTCAAACCCGAAGAGATAGTTCCCCTTGCCCTCGGTCTCCATCCTCAGGATCTCGCGGCCGATCCACTTGAAGCCAGTCAGGCACTCATAGACCTTGACCCCATAGTACTTGGCGATGGCATCCGCCAGGTTGGAGGTCACGATGGTCTTGATCAGCTCGCCGTCATCCGGCAGGCCTTTCAGTGCCTTCCTCTGTCCGATCTCATAATCCGCCAGCAGAGATCCCGACATATTTCCGGTCAGGGTATGATAAACCCCATTCTTGTCCTTGACTCTGACACCCAGACGGTCTGCGTCCGGATCCGTAGCAAGGACCAGATCCGCATCGATCTCCTTGGCCAGCTTCAGGCCCAGAGCGAATGCTTCTTCTGCCTCCGGATTCGGGTAGGAAACGGTTGGGAATTCACCATCCGGCTTCTCCTGTTCCGGAACCACAGTCACGTTCTCAAAACCGAGCTCCTTCAGGACTCTCGTCGCCGGAACCAGGCCTGTGCCATGCAGCGGGGTGTAAACGATCTTCAGGTTCTTCGCCTGCTCCCGGATGGCTTCCGGATGGAGAACGTTTTTCTTCAGCTCCGCCAGGTA
>CADBUA010000018.1 GCA_902797665.1 uncultured Lachnospiraceae bacterium
TATTTTGTTTGGTGTTATTCTATATTGTATTGTTTTATGCCATATCATATTATTCTGTTAAATTATGCTTTATATATATCGCCATAAATTATAGTATAATGCTATGTTATATAATATTGCATTATACCATGTGATATGAAAGGATACAACATAATATAGTATGGTGTATTATAGCATATTATAGTATAGCATATTATGCTTCTATGTGTTTTTCTCTTTATTGACGATTCATTTCACTTTCTTCTCTATCTATGGAATCTGGGCCAACTCCAGTTCCAGCTCCCTGTCCCGGACGCGATGATTCTCACGAGCTGAGGCACGCGATTGCCCGCTTGGGTACATCCGCCTCTTTGTCGCTGTCCAGTCGCAGGCGCCTTTTGGCATTCGGCCGGGCTGAGGCTCCTGTCGCCGCATTCAATGTGTGCCCGGCCTTCGCTTTTGCTCTGTTTTGCCATGTTTTGCGCAGCAAGTGCGCAAAGCTGACTGGACAGTTACGCCTTTTTCATACTCGTAGCTCCCCTTTTCAGGCTTCAGGCTGCCCCGCTTTTCTGCCCGGAAGGCTGCTCTTTCATGGCCTCCTCGAACTCTTTCAGCTTGCGGATCTGAGCTCTGGTCAGATCCCTGGGCACATCGATCTGAAGGATCAGATACAGATCCCCGCGCCTTTTTGGATCCGCCTTGCTGGCAGCTCCGCGGCCCGGAAGCCGGAACTTCTTCCCAGACTGGCTCCCGGCCGGAATCCTCAGCATCACGGTCTCGTTCATGGGTGTCTTCACCTTGACCTCACCGCCGAACACCGCGGTTGTAAAGGGGACCTTGATGTCTCCCTCCCGGTCAAGGCGCTCCGCGCGGGAGGATCCGCCAAATCCGGACGAGAAAGCTCCGAATGGATTTCCATCCCCGGAAAAGTTCATGTGAACATTTCCGCCGCCTCCTCCAAAGAAGTCTGAAAAGATGCCCCCGAACATCTCCTTCACACGCGGATCGTTGGGGTCGAAGTGCACCTCCTGATAGCCTCCTCCGTCGCTGCGAAAGCCTGAGAAGCCCGAAAATCCCTGTCCGCTTCCGGCATTCTCGTCAAATGCGGCCATGCCAAACTGGTCATAAAGCCTGCGCTTCTCCGGATCACTGAGAACACTGTAAGCTTCGCTGATCTCCTTAAACTTCTGTTCCGCCTGCCTGTCTCCAGGATTGCTGTCCGGATGATACTTTCTTGCCAATTTCCGATACGCCCTCTTCAGCTCCGCATCTGACGCCCCCTTCTTCAGACCGAGCACCTCCATATAGTCACGTTTTGCCATAATGCCCGTCTCCTTTCCCGCGAAATCCCCTGCTTTCTACATTCATTTATTGCTTTTTTATTCTATACTTTCACGCTCAGCACAGGCTGCACAAAGCTGACTGGACAGTTATTCATTTACTTCTCCTGCATCTCTCTGCCGGGAAGCATTTGCTTTTGCCGGAGTTTATGCGGTATATACCGGCTCCCGCAGCCTTTTCCCTTGAAGAATGAAGATTCATGGAGAAAAGGGAGACAGCCTCTGCCGTCTCCCTTCTCTCTGCTGTCTGATTCAGTTATAGCGCTTTCTGTTAGCACTGTCAATAGTTGAGTGCTAATTCATGAATTCTACACAATCCCCCTGGGATTCCCGGATCGATCCTTCGGCCCTTGGCTTTTGTGAGATCAGACGATATTATTCTGACCCCTTCAGCTTGCTCCGCCCATCCTTCCATATCCATCCATATCCATCCCAGGTCCTCTGATCTTTCACAGGCCCGGCAGATGCCTGATCGTCCCGCTGCCGGAAGCCCCATCAAAGGTCAGATCGGCAAGCGCGCCATTGATCATCGTCATATGAGGAATCGTGTGACCGATATCGGCCTCCCAGATGACCGGGATCTTCGGGAAAGCTGTCCGGATGGCCTCCTCATAGTCCATGGAGGTATGCATTGACTCAAAGAGGGTCCGCCCGACGATCACAGCCTTCGCAGAGTCAAACCAGCCGGCGTAGTCCATCTGCAGGAAGGTCCGGTAGAGAACTTCCGCGCTCAGGGAGAAATTGTCAAAGTACCAGATGACCCCATCTTCCCGGTATTTCTCAACAAAGCGGATTGTCCCGTCATAGCGTGTCCCGATCAGATCCTTCAGGCAGTCGATGCAGCCTCCGAGCACCCGCCCACGGACCCTGATCTCACCGACGTTGCTGCGCCAGGACGTCTCTTTGTCATAGCGGAGACTCTCTGCAAGAAAGGCGGGCTTGGAGAGGTGCAGTTTTGAGCTTCTCTCTGTCACATCTGTCCCCTGAAGGATCTTCAGGCTGTCCTCCAGAAAGTCCGGAAGCACTCCCTCTGCCAGTTCAAATCCCTCCGGATCGAAACTGCCGGCATTGAAGCCATAGATGGTCGCGATGTCCAGAAGCGTTGTGATCGGATAGAGAAGGCCTGTCGGATCGGAGCCTCCGCAGAGGAATTTCGGCCTGGCCGAAATCAGGTCAAAGTCCACATAGGGCAGGCACTCATCAAGGAAGTCCCCGCCGGATGCCGCCATCACCAGGTCCACCGTGTCGTCCAGAAAGAGGGCGTTGAGCTCCTCCCCCCGCTCCTTTGCCGAGCCGCCCCGCTCCCCGTTCACGCGTACCGAGGCGGTCTCCTTCAGCTGAAAGCCCCTCCGCCTCAGCATATCCAGGGAGCGGTCAAAGGATTCCAGCTTATGCCCCACTCCTGCCGAAGGGGCAGAGATCCCAATCATGCCATTTTTCTTCAAAAACGCCGGAAATATCATTCAGGCCCTCCTTTTTCTGTGTCTTTACGCTATTTTTGATTGCATTTCCACTTCTATACCAAGTGTATTTCCATCTCTTTTTGTTTCATTGCAGCTGCCTCGTCGCAGGCGCCTTTGAGCTGCGAGGCTGGGCCAGGGCTCCTATCGTCGCATTCATCGTGCGTCTGGACTTTGCGTCTGAACTGTATTCCCTCGCTTTGCGCAGCCAGCGCGCAAAGCGGACTGGACAGTTGCGTTTCATCCATGCCTGCCAGCTGCCCTTCCTTGTCTCTTCATGCCCAAGGTCAGGCCGATCCGAAATCCTGGAGATTTAAAATCCTGATCTCTTTGAAGCGCAAAGGCTGAATCTGCTTGTTCCTCCCCGCCTTTGGATGTAAACTAACTCTCTGTTGCGATACCGAAAAGCCCGGAAAGAAATCCCGGACCTTGAGAAAGGAAGCTCATGGAACTTATTCAGAATAGAATCGTCGTCAAGGTCGGCACCTCAACGCTCACCAACGACCGTGGTGCGGTCGATCTGCGCTCTTTCGACCACCTTGCCCTCGCGCTCTCAGATGTCCAGAACACAGGATTTGAGGTTGTCCTGGTTTCCTCCGGGGCGATCGCTGTCGGAGTCAACCGGCTGGGCCTGAAGGAAAAGCCCTCCTCCATGCGCCTCAAGCAGGCGGCGGCAGCTGTCGGCCAGTGCCGGAACATGTTTCTCTACGACAAGTTTTTCGGAGACTATGACAAGACCATCGGCCAGATCCTCCTCAACGCCTCCGATATCGATCAGGAGGAAAAGAAGGAGAACCTCACCAACACCTTCAATGCTCTGCTGGAGATGGGCATCATCCCGGTGGTCAATGAGAACGACTCCGTGTCCTACACGGAGATCGAGTCCAAGGACCGGCTCTTCGGGGACAACGACATGCTGTCGGCAGTGGTCGCCATCCTCGTGCGCGCAAAGCGCCTGATCATCCTCTCCGACATCGACGGCTTCTATGATCAGGACCCGCGCCTTCACCCGGACGCAAAACTGATCCCAAGGATTGATGTGATCGACGACACCGTCAGCCGCCTTGCCGGCGGAGCCGGCTCCCGCCGGGGCACCGGCGGCATGAAGACCAAGCTTCAGGCAGCCGCTCTGGCGACCGCGAACGGTATCGACACCATCGTCACCAACGGCAGGAAGCCGGAGTGCATCTACGATATCCTCAAAGGCCGCTCCGTGGGGACCCTCTTCCCCGGAAAGACCTGACATTCTGGCTGATCAGCCCCCTCTGCTTTTTATGCAGAGGGGGCTTTTCTGGCCCATGTGCCCAAAAGATCCCGGGTCTGCCGCATCTGCTTCGGCAGTTCAACGGCAAACTCAATCACTTTGTCTATCAGGTTATGGGCTTCGATTGTACCGCCCAGGTCCTCCACAATCGTCCACGCCAGTGAAAGACCGATTCCGGATCCGCCGCTCTGGCGGCTCCGGGACTTATCCTCCCTGTAAAAGCGCTCGAACAGCTTTTCCGGCTCATTTGGCAGTTCATCGCAGTTGTTCCGCACCACAAAGCTGACTGTGCGCCGGAAAGACCTCAGCTCCACTTCCAGAAAACCGCCCTCCCGGGCGTACTTTACCCCGTTGTCAAACAGAATTTCCCCCAGCTCCCGGATCAGTTCCCTGGGCAGGTAAACCAACACGCCCTCCGCCACGTCCGTCCGGATTTCCAGCCCGCGAAGACCTGCTGGCTCCCGGAAAACCCGGAGCGTCTCCAGAATCTCCGCGCCCAGGTCAAAGTCTGAGGGCATCAGAGCCTCCCCGCGGCGCTCCTCCATCCTGGAAAGTGTCAGCATCTGTCTGGACAAATCCGACAGACGCAGGGCCTGGGTCCGGATATTTCCGATCCACTTGGTCTTTCCAGTATGCAGTTCCTGGACATCACAGTTTGCCAGAATCACGGCCAGGGGCGTCTTGATTTCATGGCCGGCGTTTGTAAAAAACTCCTGCTGCCGGCGCAGATTGCTGGCCACGGGTTCAACAGCCCGCCGGGAGATCTGCACCGTCAGAAGCAGGACCAGGCACCAGATCAGAGAACCTGCCGCGTAGTTTACAAGCAAAATCCGGATTCCCGCGGAGATCTGCCCCTGCACATCGAGAAACACATATCCGACTGCTCCGTCATTTTTCAGAATGCA
>CADBUA010000019.1 GCA_902797665.1 uncultured Lachnospiraceae bacterium
CACATTGAAGCAGTAAGAAGTACCCGTGAGGGCTTCAATTTCTCGATGCGTTGAGTATATTTAAACACATTTTGAGTGGCAGAATGAATGGATAAATCCGGCCATCGGATCAAATCGGTGGAGGCAGGTAGCATCGCGGAGGAGATGGAGATTGAGGCTGGGGATACCCTCCTCTCCATCAACGGGCAGATGCTGGAGGATGTCTTTGACTACCGCTACCTCTGTGATGATATGAACCTCACGGTACTCCTTCGCAAAGCGGACGGGGAGGAGTGGGAGCTTGAGATTGAGAAGGATATGGATGAGGACCTGGGGATCGAGTTTGAGAGCGGTCTCATGGACGAGTACAGATCCTGCAGAAACCGCTGCATCTTCTGCTTTGTGAACCAGATGCCCCCGGGAATGCGGGAGACTCTCTACTTTCACGATGATGATGCACGTCTTAGCTTCCTTCAGGGCAACTACATCACCCTGACCAACATGTCCGACCACGACATCGACCGGATCATCCGCTACCACCTGGAGCCGATCAACATCTCCTTCCACACAATGAACCCCGAACTGAGGCGGAGGATGCTGCGAAACAAGACTGCCGGCGATATCTTCCCGAAAGTCCGGCGCCTGAAGGAGGCAGGCATCCGCCTGAACGGGCAGATCGTCCTCTGCAGGGGCTGGAATGACGGGGAGGAGCTGGAGACCTCCCTGAAGGCCATGGAGGAATACCTGCCGGAACTTGAGAGCGTCTCGGTGGTTCCGGTGGGTCTCACCCGCTTCCGGGAGAAGGAGGAAAAGCTTTTGCCTTTCGGAAAGGCGGAAGCCATTTCCGTGATTGAACAGGTGGAGCGCTGGCAGCGCTATTATTATGGAAAGTATGGCACCCATCTGGTCCATTTGAGCGATGAATGGTACATCATGGCGGAGCGGGATTTCCCAGAGGAGGAGTCTTACGACGGCTACCTGCAGCTGGAGAATGGGGTCGGCATGGTCCGTCTGCTCTTCTCTGAGACTGAAGAGGCGCTGTCTGAGCTGTCCGGGGATGAGCGGGTCCGTCATGTCAGCCTGGCCACGGGAAAGCTGATCGCCCCCTCTCTCCGGCAGATCATTGAGAAGATCCGGGAGAAGTTTCCCGGGATCCAGGCGAATGTCATCCCGGTGGAGAATCATTTCTTTGGGGAGCTCATTACGGTCTCCGGCTTGATTACGGGGCAGGACCTGATCGAACAGCTCAGGGGGCGTGATCTGGGGGAGGAGCTCCTTCTGCCCCTGAACATGTTTCGGAGCGGGGAATCCGTCATGCTGGATGACGTGACGGCCGCAGATGTCGCCGCTGCTTTACAAATCAAAGTGCGTATCGTAGAATCTGGCGGGAAAGCGCTCCTTTCGGCAGTTATTGGGGCTGAAGGACTTGAATCCTGAGGCAGCTGGCAGACTGACGCGCGAAAGGAGATGACAGATGGGCGCATTTCCGCGAGACGAAGGATACAGAAAAGAACAAGAAGCAGTAACTGTCCAGTCAGCTTTGCGCAGCTTGCGCTGAGTGTGGTAACATAGAGCAAAAGCAAAGGCCAGGCACACATCCCATGCGACGACAGGAGTCTGTGCCTTTTTGGACAAAAGCCATTTAATGAGAAACTGAGGGAAGAATGAGCAAACCGATACTTGCAATCGTGGGGAGGCCGAACGTCGGAAAGAGCACCCTTTTCAATGCCCTGGCTGGGTCCAGGATCGCGATCATTGAGGACACACCCGGCGTGACGCGGGACCGCATCTACGCGGACATCGACTGGGCCGGCCGGAACCTGACCATGATCGATACGGGCGGTATTGAGCCCGACACGAACGATGTGATTCTCGCCCAGATGCGGGAGCAGGCCCAGATGGCCATCGATACGGCGGACGTGATTCTTTTCATCACGGACCTGAAAATGGGCCTGACGGACTCAGACGACAAGGTGGCGGACATGCTCAGGCGAAGCCACAAGCCAGTGGTTCTGGTCGTGAACAAGGTAGACAATTATGTAAAGGATGAAGCCGCTGTCTATGAGTTCTACAGCCTGGGACTGGGGGATCCGGTGCCGATCTCCGCTGCCAACCGCACGGGCCTGGGAGACCTTTTGGATGAGGTTCTGAAGGTCCTGCCGGACAAGAAGGGCTCCGAGGTGGAGGATGACCGGCCCAAGGTGGCGATCATCGGCAAGCCGAATGTCGGCAAATCCTCGCTGATCAATCGCCTGCTTGGAGAAAACCGCCTGATTGTCTCCGATATCGCCGGGACGACCCGGGATGCGGTGGACACCGCTGTGAAATACAACGGGAAGGAGTATGTCTTCATTGATACGGCTGGCCTTCGCCGGAAGAATCGGGTGAAGGAAGATCTGGAGCACTACATGATCCTGCGCGCGGTGGCGGCCGTGGAACGGTCGGATATCGCGGTACTGGTCATCGACGCTGAGGAAGGCGTGACCGAGCAGGACGCGAAGATCGCAGGCATCGCCCACGACCGGGGGAAAGGGATCATCATCGCAGTCAACAAGTGGGATGCCATCGAGAAGGAGACGAACACGGCGAAGGAATTTACCGAGAGAATCCGCAGCACGCTGGCCTTTATGCCCTATGCGGATATCCTCTTCGTCTCAGCCAAAAGCGGGCAGCGCCTTCCAAAGCTTTATGATGAGATCGATGCCGTTCTGGAAAATGCCAGCCGCAGGGTGCAGACGGGTGTTCTGAATGAGATTCTGTCCGAGGCCACTGCGCTGCAGCAGCCGCCGATGGACAAGGGAAAACGGCTGAGATGCCTTTATATCACGCAGGTTTCGGTAAAGCCGCCCACCTTTGTACTGTTTGTGAACGACAAACAATTGATGCACTTCTCCTATCTCAGATATCTGGAGAACAAGATCCGGGAGACCTTCTCTTTCAAGGGGACGGCGATCCGGATTCTGATCCGGGAAAGAAAGAGAAAGGACCAGGCGTAAAGGCAGGAAGGAGCTTCCATGGAGAGACTGATCTGTCTGTTGATCGGGTACGGATTCGGTTTATTTGAGACAAGCATTGTCATCGGCAAGATCAAGGGCTTTGATATCCGCAGGAGTGGGAGCGGCAACGCCGGGACCACAAACATGCTTCGGACCAGGGGAGCAGGGCTGGCTCTGGCCACCATGATCGGGGATATCCTGAAAGGCGTTCTGGCGGTGCTTGTCTGCGCGGCCATCTTTCAGAAAAGCTGCCCTGAGATCCTGCCGCTTTTACGGATGTACGCCGGGATCGGAGCCATCCTCGGACATGACTTCCCCTTTTATCTGCAGTTTAAAGGGGGCAAAGGGGTAGCCACCACCGGCGGTGTGATGCTTGCCTTTCACCCGCTGGCAGGTGTTCTCTGCTTTGTCGTGTTTTTCTCGCTCTTCTTTCTGACCCACTATGTCTCGGTATGTTCTCTGACAGCGTATGCATTCTTTTTCTGCGAAGTTCTCTTCCTGGGGATTACAGGCCGCATTGTGATGGCCGGATCCGCCATGACCGAGCTCTATCTGCTGGCCTTTTTTCTGACCGCTCTGTGCTGCTGGCAGCATCGGGCGAACATCAGAAGGCTTCTGACCCACCAGGAGAAGCAGGTCTTTATTCACAGGCAGAAAAACGAAGCTGTGCAGCGCGGGGAGAAGGTCTGAGAAAGAGAGAAAGATCCAGAGCCTGAGGCGGGCAGCCGGGCTCTGATCCTCTCGCATAAAAGCCCTGTTCCAATGATACCGGGCATTATACCGGACATGGAAGCCTGCTCTCTATGATGCCTGGGATAGAACATCTGCCAGGGATGATTTTGCGTTTATTGAGATCAGGAAGGGCAGGAAGACTTAATCTGGGGATCCTGTATGGGATTGTCGGACTGACAGATCCTTATGTTTACGGGATCGGAAAAGAAGGGAAAACCCGGAAACGGGGCGGATCGGGGGAAGCATGTCTTTTTTTAAGTTCAGTGATGTGATGAGAAAGCGTCAGACCTTGTCCTTTGAGGTCTACCCGCCGAAGACAGACAGGGGGATGGAGAAGCTTCCCGGAACGCTGGAGAAGATCGGAAAGCTGAATCCGGACTATATCTCCTGCACCTACGGCGCAGGCGGAAGCAATGTGGGTAAAAACCGCGAGGTTTTGCAGATGGTCCGGAAGATTACCACCCCGCTGACACATCTGACCTGCATCGGCCAGACCAGGGACTCTGTCTATCAGCAGCTGGGTCAGTATCTGGATGAAGGGGTCAGCAACGTCCTGGCTCTCCGGGGGGACCTCCCCTTCGGCTGGACCGGTACCAGGGGTGACTTTGACCATGCGACGGACCTGGTGGCCTTCATCCGGCACGAGTTTGGGGACAAATTTGAGATTGCCGTGGCCGGGACGCCGGGCGGGCATGTGGAGTGCCGCAGCCTGGAGGAGGACATCGCCCACCTGAAGCAGAAGCAGGACCTGGGGGCGGATTTCATCCTGACCCAGCTCTGCTTTGACCTCGACCAGTTCCGGACCTGGCTCTCCCGGATCCGGAAGGCGGGTGTCCGGATTCCGGTGGACGCGGGCATCATGCCGGTGGTTTCAAAGAATGCTGTACTCACCCAGTGCCTCAGCCACAATGCCTGCGCCATCCCCAGGGACCTGGCTCTTGTTCTGACGCATCACTGGTTTGACACAGACCCTGAGGGGAATGAGATTCCGGGGGTGAAAGAAGCCTTCCGGGAGGAAGGGCTGGATTATACAGTGCGGCTTTTACATGCCTACATTGCCGAGGGCGTGGACGGGATTCATCTTTACGCGATGAATCAGTACAGCAATGTCGCGGAGCTTCTGCGGCGGTCAGGCTTGAGAAACATCCCGGCTGAGCCCTAAAGGCAAGGCTTTCGGAACGAGAGAATACAAAAGCAAAAACAGATATACAGGAATCAGAACGGGCCGGGTTTCACCGGCCTTTTTGGAGGAAGAAAAATGACATTCCAGGAGATGCCCATCGATGCCTTTGTACAAGCACTAGGCTCCTCCGCGCCTGTGCCTGGCGGGGGTGGAGCCTCCGCCCTGGCGGGGGCAGTGGGGACCGCTCTGGGTACCATGGTCGGGTCTTTGACTGTGGGCAAAAAGAAGTACGCAGCCTATGAGGCGGAGCTTCAGGAGGCCATGCGGGAGGCAAAAGCGCTCGAAGGGAGCCTTCTTCATCTCTGTGAGAAAGACGCAGAGGCCTTCGAGCCGCTCTCAAAAGCCTACAGCCTGCCCAGAAGCACGGAAGAAGAGAAGAAGCAGCGAGAGATCATCATGGAGGCGGCGCTGGAGATTGCCGCGGCAGTGCCGCTGGAGATTATGGAAGCGGCAGCGAAAGCCCTGGAACTGACAGAGATCTTTGCGGAAAAGGGATCCGTTCTGGCCATATCAGACGCGGGTGTCTCTGCGGCCCTTCTGAGCGCGAGCCTTCGTGGAGCCTCCCTGAACGTATATGTGAACACGCGTCTCATGAAGAACCGGGAGAAGGCGGCAGAACTGGAAGGGCGGGCGGATGATCTCCTTCAGGCGTATATCCCCCGGGCGGACAAGGTCTTTGAAGCGGTTCATTCGCGCCTTCGCTGAGACCGGGGAAGATCGTGGGCAACGATACCCGCGGACGCAGGAATCTGCGGAAATGGGGGGAGCGAGCGGGCATCTACCGTAGAAGCGCTTGGCAAATCCAAATGGTTCCCGGTAAAGGAGTCCAGAGCGGTCAGCGATTTCGTTCACCATCAGGATAGATTCAGGAGGAAAAAAGATGGCCAGAGTTTTGTCCGGGAGAGAAGCCGGCGCTGCGCTGAATGAAAAAAACAGGGAAAAGGTGGAGAGACTAAAGGCGGAGGGGATTTCCCCCTGCCTTGCGATTGTCCGGGTAGGATGTGAGCCAGGAGATCTCGCCTACGAAAGAAATGCGGAGAAACGCTGTGAAAAAGCCGGGGTTCTGGTCCAGAAGAAGATCTTTCCCCGGGAGGCAGAGACAAAGGAACTGCTCTCGATGATGGAGGAACTGAATCAGGATCCTTCTGTCCACGGGGTTCTGCTGCTCCGGCCGCTTCCGGATGAGCTCGATGAAGAACAGATCCGAAATGCGCTGGATCCGAAAAAGGATGTCGATGCCATGACAGACCTCTCCATGAGCGGGGTTTTCTCCGGCCGGAAAATCGGCTTCCCGCCCTGCACTGCGGTGGCGGTCATGGAGCTTCTCGACTACTACGGAATCGATCCGGCAGGGAAGCATGCCGTTGTGATCGGCAGGTCCCTGGTTTTCGGTCGTCCGGCGGCCATGCTGCTGCTGCAGAAAAACGCCACGGTCTCGATTCTCCACAGCAGAAGCAGAAATATCCGGGATCTTACCTGTCAGGCAGATCTTCTTCTCTGCGCGGCAGGCCGCGCAGGCATGGTCACTGGGGAGATGATTCGGGAGGGTGCTGTCGTGATCGACGTGGGCATCAACGAGGACGCAGAGGGGAACCTCTGCGGGGATGTCGTCTATGAAGATGCCCTTCTCAAGGCAGAAGCTGTCACGCCCGTTCCGGGCGGGGTGGGAGCCGTCACGACTGCGGTTCTTGTGAGCCATGTGATTGAGGCGGCCGCCAGACTCTGCCGCATGTGAAAAAGAGATCAAAAGCATTGAGCAGGGGCGGGAGCTGAGCCCCTGTTCTTTTGAATTCTGAGAAAGTGAAAATCTTTGCATAGACGGAAGAAGAGAAGCTCTGGAGTAGGAGCTGGCTCTTTCCTTGAGAGTCTGCTGAGCCTTTGCTGATCGAAGATCAGAACTGTCCAGTCCGCTTTGCCCGCTGTTCGCCGGGCATGGCCACAGATCGGAAGCTAAGGCCGGGCGCACTTTCAATGCGGGTGTAAGAGCCTCAGCCCGGCCGAATGCCAAAAGGCAGGTGCCTGCGATTGGACCGCTGCGGAGAAAGATTGGAGGATCAGGTTTTACTTGTTTAGATATCTTGGCCTTCTGGAGCCGAAAAATGACGGGTATTTTACTTGATCTCGGAAAAAATTTTCGGAAATTTGGAAATAATAGAAATATTTCCTGAAAAGCTCTTGTAAGGCGGATATTTTTCCTCTATAATGTCCGCGTTGTAGCAAGGAAACTTGGTATTGGGAGGAAAAATCGAATGTCCTATGTAGATGAAGTCTATGAGCGCGTTGTGGCCCAGAACCCGGCGCAGCCCGAGTTCCACCAGGCTGTCAAGGAAGTGCTTGCGACCATTCGCCCGGTAATCGATGAGAATGAGGAGGAATTCCGGAGAGACGCACTTCTGGAGAGACTGACGACGCCGGAGCGCCAGCTTCTGTTCCGTGTTCCCTGGATCGATGACAAGGGTCAGGTGCAGGTCAACAACGGCTATCGCGTGCAATTCAACAGTGCGATCGGACCGTACAAGGGCGGCCTTCGTTTCCACCCGACCGTCACCCTGGGGACCATCAAGTTCCTCGGCTTTGAGCAGATCTTTAAGAACTCCCTGACGGGTCTGCCGATCGGCGGCGGCAAGGGCGGATCTGACTTTGACCCGAAGGGCAAGTCTGACCGTGAAGTTATGGCTTTCTGCCAGAGTTTCATGAATGAGCTCTTCCGCCACATTGGACCGAACACGGATGTGCCCGCAGGCGATATCGGTGTGGGCGGCCGCGAGATCGGTTTCCTGTATGGTCAGTACAAGCGCATTACAGACCGCTATGAGTCTGTCCTGACCGGCAAGGGCCTTTCCTACGGTGGATCTCTGGCAAGAACCCAGGCGACCGGCTACGGTCTGATTTACTTCCTGGACGCCATGCTGAAGGCCAACGGCAAGGACATCAAGGGCCAGACCATCGCAGTCTCCGGCGCGGGCAATGTTGCCATTTACGCGATCCAGAAGGGGCAGCAGCTCGGCGCAAACGTTGTCACCTGCTCGGATTCTTCAGGCTGGATCTATGATCCGGATGGAATCGATGTGGATGTCCTCCGCGAGGTCAAGGAAGTCAACCGCGCGAGACTGACCCAGTACAAGGAGAAGAGGCCGAATTCGGTCTACCATGAGGGCAAGGGCGTCTGGACGACCAAGTGTGACATCGCCTGCCCGTGCGCGACCCAGAATGAGCTGAATCTCGAGGATGCGAAGACGCTGAAGGCCAATGGCTGCTACTGTGTGGCAGAGGGCGCCAACATGCCCACCACACTCGAAGCGACTGAGTACATCCAGTCCCAGGGGATGCTCTTCTCCCCGGGCAAGGCATCCAACGCGGGCGGCGTCGCGACCAGCGCACTGGAGATGAGCCAGAACGCGGAGCGTCTGTCCTGGACCTTCGAAGAGGTTGACAGCCAGCTGAACCGTATCATGAACAACATCTTTAAGAACGTGGACGATGCGGCCAGAAAGTACGGCATGGAAGGCAACTATGTCGCGGGAGCGAACATCGCCGGCTTCCTGAAGGTTGCGGACGCGATGAAGGCACAGGGAATTGTCTGAGACTGAAAGAGTCTGTATACGAAAAAGAAGACTGCAAAGAGACTGGGCAGAGCCCAGTCTCTTTTTTGTTTTTGAGAAAAAGGTGAGGCGTAACGGGCAGGGAGAAGGATCTTTGCAGCAGGAAGTCCGCTTTGCGCACTTGCTGCGCAAAACGAAGTCATATCTTTCAAAAGCAAAGATCTTTCAGATCGTTCCACTCTCTTTGGATTAAGGATATCTCGCAAGGACAGGAATCATCCAAAGATCTCTGAAGACACTTCTTGACAGAGGCGCACGCTCGACGTACGATTTTGGCGTCAATATTCTATCAGAGTTACCTCTGTCTTCTGGCTCTTCTGACTTTCTGAAAACCATTTCTGAAACCCATTTCGTAACCTATCTCAGAAAGCGATCTCAGAATTCATCTCACAATTCATCTGAAAAGGAGGATCTCCATGTCTGTTCGATCTCACGCTTTTTCCCCTCTGCGCTATATCCTGACTGCCCTGTGGGCAATGCTTATTTTCGGGCTCTGCCCGGTTTCAGCGTCGGAAGTGAGCACAAAGGTGGATGCGGTTCTGGTGCTGGATCAGTCCGGCTCCATGGTGGAGACGGACCCGGAATACCTCTGCCGGGAAGCCGCGCGGGTCTTTGTCCTGAAGCTGTCAGAGAACTGCTCTGCCAGAGTGTCTGTGGTTCCATTTTCGGAAGAACCGGGTCAGACGCTGCCTTTGATGAGCCTGACGGATGAGAGATCCCTTCAGGATGTGCTCTCCTTCCTCGATGCCTTTTCCTATACCTCCGGGGATACCGACATTGGGAAGGCGATGGAGGCAGCTGCGTCGATCCTGATTGAGGGCGGGAGACAGGACAGTGCCAAGCTCATTGTGCTTCTGACGGATGGGGTCATCGATCTTCCGGCCGCTGCCAATGAGGAGGAAGCTGAGGAGAAATCCCTCACGACAGCCCTCCTGTGCGCGGAGCGCGCCCGGGAGATGGGCTGTGCCATTGACACGATTGCGCTGGATACGACAGGGAATCTCGATGTCAATCTTCTCGGCTATATGTCTGAGCGGACCGGCGGTGTTTTTGCCTCTGCCTCGGAGGTCTCCTCCCTGCCGGAGCTCTTCACAGCGCTCCTCCCGGAAGGGAAGCTGGAAAGTGCCGAGCCTGTATTTGAACCTCTGGAGGAGACAGTGGAACTGAAAAGAACAGAGGATTCTTTCCAGAATCAGAGCATGACTTCTGACGAGGAGACAGAGATGGAAAGCTTCACGCCGAAAAGTGCCACAGAGGGCGGGGAGACGGAGGAGGAAGCCCTTAGGGATCTTTGGCCTGAGAGGATTGTCATCCCTGACGGGATGCTGGCGGGGACGGAAGAGAACAGGGACCTTTCTTTTCCCGCGGAGGAGGAGCCTAAAGCGGGCCAGACGGAAGAGGCGAAGCTGGAACCTAAAACAGGCCAGACGGAAGAGGCGAAGCTGGAGCCTAAAGCGGGCCAGACGGAAGAGGCGAAGCTGGAGTCTATAGCAGGCCAGACGGAGGGCCAGACCCTGGAGGATCTGTCAGGTCTTTCATCATGGGCGGAATGGGAGAGCGGGAGCGAAAGTGAATCGGAGACGGAGCGCGAGGCAGTGGTCAGTCTGGCTGGAAATCAGACAGACCCTGTGCTTCTGACAGGCTTTTTCCCCTCCCTCTGCAGAGGATCGATGGACCTTCGTGCCCTGTTTCGAACTTCCGGGCAGATCCCGGTCTACCTCGCAAAGGCTGGAGATATGGCTGTTCTGGATGTCTCCGTTGAAGGAAGCAGCCTGAAGATCAGTGGAAAGAGAAAAGGCAGCACAAAGGTCTTTCTCTCAGCAAGTGTAGGAGGAGAGAAATGTGAGACATCTTTCTCTGTCATGATCCGGCCTACCCTGGCTTCTCCCTGGATTCTCTGCCTTTTTCTGGGTGGAGTCTGCCTCTGCTCAGGTCTTTGCCTTCTCCCGGTACACCATCAGGGACATATGAGAGGGACCCTCAGACTCACAGCCTCCCTGAAGGGCAGGAAACATCCGGCCCTTCTGACACGGCGGGTGGACCTTGAGCGTGTGGAGGAACCCGTCTCCCTGGGAGATCTTCTTGGAGACAGCTATCGCTTTTCTGAACTTCGGAAGGTAACGCTTCGAGGGAGAAAAGCCGGCGTTCTCCTTGAGAGCAAAAGTCAGGCCTGCCGCCTGGCAGCGGAGGACGGCCGAAAGGCAGGGGCGGAGAAAAGCCTCTTTCTGGAGAAAGACAGTTCCTTCCAGGTTCTCTGCAGGGCCGGACAGGGGCGGACCATCGAGGTCAGAGGGGAGTACTATCTCCCGGAGGAGCGATTTTCGGGATCTCCGTGGGGAGATGAGGAGGACTTTTGGCTGGAAGAGATTTCGATCTGAGAGAATGCGATATGCAGCGGTCCAGTCCGCTTTGGCCGCTTGCCACCGGGCGAGGCCATACAGTTCAAAAGCAAAGGCTTGGCGCAGGAGCCTGCACCCGGCCCGGCAGCTTAAGGCGCCTGCGACTGGACAGCTAGTGCGATATCAAATGGAGGTCTGAAAGACTGATTCTGAGTTTTTTCGGATGATGTTTGGACGACTTTGTGAAGAGTCTGTAATAATTCTGTAACAATTTCCACCCGCCAAAAAGCCTGTATTTACGGGCTTTTTGACCCTTTTAGCCCTTGGGAGTCCGGGAAATATTTTAAGAAGGCTTTACAAGTTGTGAAGAATATTGTAAGATGATTAAGAAATCGAGACAGTCGGTGCTGAGTTTTCAGATACAGGCGGTGCCGGGGACGGGGATCCCCGGGAAAGAGATTGAGAAGGGTCCGAGGACAGAAGATATTCGATCAGATCAGGATACATTGTCCATGAGAAAGGGCCCAGGAAAGGTTTTTATGGGGAATCACACAACAACAGCAAGACAGCTGCCATGGACCGGGACACTGTTTACAGCGTTTATTCTGTGCTTTGCGATGCTCCTTTCGGGGAAAGTCCATGCATCTGAGACCGGAACAGGCTGGAGTACCATTTCGGCTGGAGGGCAGATTGCCTATATCAATCCAGATGGAACATACGCCAAGGGCTTTACGAAGATTGGAAAGAAGTATTACTGCTTCAATCAAGAGGGCGCCCTGGTGACGGGCTGGATCGCTGCAGAGGATGGATCCCGTTACTATGCTTCGCCGGCCGGAAATGTCGGAACGACCTTCGGCGCGCTGAAGGCTGGCTACAAGAAGGTTGACGGGCTCTATTACTACTTTGACAAGACCGCTGGCCCGGGGAACTACGGAAAGATGGCCACTGGCTTTGTCAATGTCAGCGGTACGATCTTCTACTTTAACGAGGACGGCAGTAAGCAGACGGGTCTTTCCACGATCGGGTCGGATCTTTACTGCTTCCAGTCTGATGGGACAGCGAAGAAGGTCGGAGCCATGCTGACCGGATGGCAGACGATTGAGGGAAAACGCTACTATTTCCAGACAGACGGCGGTCTCGGAATCATCGGGAAGGCTTATAAAAGCGTTACGCAGTCCATCGGGGGCGTGCAGTATGTGTTCGATGAGAATGGAGTCTGCACCGGAACTCAGACAGCTCAGACTTCTCAGGTCGCTCAGGTGTCTCAGGTGTCTCCTTCCAGCTCTTCCGCCAGAACAACGGAAGATACCAACGCAGCCTTCATTGAGACGATCGGTTCCATGGCGCATGATGACATGATGAAGACAGGGGTTCTGGCTTCCATCACGACGGCTCAGGCCATTGTGGAGAGTGCTTTTGGAAAGTCCGAGCTGGCTGTCAATGCCCACAATCTCTTTGGGATGAAGGGTTCCCTTTCAGCTTCCAGCTGGGAGAGTGCCTGGGATGGGACCATCTACGAGAAGAACACCAAGGAATTTGTCAATGGAGCCTACATTACCGTGAAGGCCCCCTTCCGTCAGTACAACACATGGTCTGAGAGTATTGCGGATCATTCGGCCTACCTGACGGGCGCCAAGATCTCTTCGACGGCTTTCCGCTACGCCGGAATTTCTACCTGCCGGGATTATGAGACTGCGGCAAAGATCATCAAAAATGGCGGCTACGCAACAGCGCCGACTTATGTCTCCGCCCTTTGCCAGGTGGTGGAGCAGTATGACCTGACCAGATTCGACTGAGCACGAAGGCGCGATCGAACGCTGAAAGCGCAAATGGCTTAGAACAGTCTGAAGAGTATGAGCGCGTGAAGAGGAAAGAAATC
>CADBUA010000020.1 GCA_902797665.1 uncultured Lachnospiraceae bacterium
TACGTCTTGATGGATTTTCTATAATTCTATCCCAAACGAAGTTGAACATCAAAAAACAGACATCTTTTGTCACGCGATGATATCCCTACTCAGAAGGAAAAGACAACCTGCAAAGTTATGACAGGTCCTGGAGATGTTCCCTTTGTAACTCTTGCTCTCATCGAAAGGGCTGACATATCTGTCCCAGGGAGGTAGCTGTTCCAGCAGGTCAATTCTTCAGCTCTAAGCAATTCACGCCTGCAGAGAACAGCCACATTATGAAAATCGTGGAAAGACTCTTCTGCCTGCGCACACAGATCCAGACGCTGAAATGTCTCTCGGCAGAGGGAATGCTGCGGGTCATGATAAAGCCTTTGCGTAGAAATCCTGGTCACTCCGAATTTCGCGGATGCCCTGGAATTGAAGGGAGAAAGGAGGGATCGCCCAGGCAGATGCTCGTGATCAGATTTTTTGTAATCATATGACTTCTGCCTTGATGCAATCTGAGAAGAGAGAAACATTGCCAGGCGCGTCAATTCCGTCGGAAGGGAATCAGAGCGCTATAGCTTTGCCTTTCCGAGAATCCTGCCGGCAATAGCTGCCCCAGTATTGGCAACGATGTGCTTTCCGGAAGCGGCCATGGTGAGGACCGAATTCGCGAGGCTAGAGATCGCACTCATGATATGCTTATCTTTTCCAAATATGAACGTAAATAAATTTTCATGAGTTTATTCTATTACATATACTGAAAAAAATAAAGTCTCATTTTATATTGCCGTTAGCAATCAGGCTATCATCTGCGTGTTTTTCCGTTCACCTGAAAGCTGAATCCCAGATTCCTTTTGTTACAGCCTCAATCCCTTTGTTTTCAAGGTTTTACACGTTTGAGGATCTGCTGTGCGTCACGCATTCAGGTCTTTGCCTTCTTCTCTGCCGCCTCGCAGCTTTGCAAAGCACTTACCGCAGGCCATGTTGCGATAGATGTCATTGTCCTTTTTGAAAAATGGAAGGCTCTCAGGACCGATCCCATACTGTGCCCGGCCAGTTCGCACTTGACGCACCTTGTGATCATCAGGCCTATACAATCAGTGCCTGTAAGCAGATGTCCCAGTCCAGGTCACAGGGGACGGCTATTTCGAAAAGCTGGAATTGTCAGCTTCGGATCTTTCTCTTGTCCATACCCATGCCATGACACCCAGGAAAAGAGTCCTTCTCATTCCGAGCCATGCCCCATCAAAGCGCCAATCTCACTGAGCAAGGTATGTTTAAAAATGTCACGGGTAAATATCCTGGTATTATACTAAGGCTATATTTTTATCAGTAAATGGCTATCGCCCGGAAAGCATTCTGCGGCTGATTCCGCGCTTTTTCATTCCTTTCTCCGGGCGCTTCCGTCATAGAGATCACTGCGAGTGATGTCCTTCGCCCATTTGCCCGAGAAATAGTGCTTCAGTACCCATGGCCATTTGACAAACTCATCCGTGCAGAGCAGGAAATACACCCACATCACAGGCAGTTTCAGCACGAAGGCCGACACAAAGCCAAGAGGAAGCGCATATCCCCACATGTCAATCGTATCGCAGATCATACCAAAGCGGGAATCCCCGCCGGCCCGGAATACACCGGCAATCAGCGTCGTATTGACTGCCGAACCCCAGATGTAATAGACGTTGATCAGCATCATCATCCGCAGATACTCCTGCGCGGCCATTGTCAGATCGGCAAAAGACAGAATAAAAGGAATCAGGATCAGAATAATGGCCGAGCCGACGGCGGCGGATAGAAGCGTCATGATGAGCAGCTTCTTTGCTCCGTCTTTCGCTTCCTCAATCCTTCCCCTGCCCAGGATATTTCCAAGCATAATGCCCGATGCGCTGGCTACTGCATAGCAGAGCACCACCCCGAAATGGCGGACGATGTTCACAAAGGAATAGGCTGCAACAGCATCATTGCTCAGATGCCCAATAATCGCAGAGTACAGAGAAAAAGCCACGCCCCAGCTGACATCGTTGGCGAGGGCAGGAAGCGCCATCCGGAGAAAGTCCCCAAAGAGAACCCTGTTTCTTCTGAAAAGATATGAAAACCTGAGGCGGATATCCCGGCTGCGCGAGGAAACAAAGAAACAAGCGCAAAGCAGGATCATCCGGGAGATGTTTGTGCCAAGGGCAACACCGATGACACCCAGCTTCGGCAGGCCAAACAGGCCAAAGATGAAAAGCGCATTCAGCAGGATGTTGCACGCAAATGCGATCATGTTGAGCAGCGTGCAGATCGCAACGCGTTCCGCACTGCGCAGGGTGGCCATGTAGACCTCTGAGATGCCCCAGCAGAGATAGCTCACCGAGACCACTCTCAGATAAGAAGCACCCAGCGCAATCAGCTCCGGATCCGGCGTGAAGAGCCGCATCATATTTTCAGGGATTGTAACAGCTGCCAGCGCAAATAGAAAAGCAGCGCCCAGTGAAAAGCGCAGCGCTATGCCCTGGACCAGGTGGACCGTCTCCAGATCCCCCTTTCCGTGATACTGGCTGGCCAGCATGGTTACCCCTGTCCCAATGCCATAGAGGACCGAAAATAGAATGTTTGTATAATTCGCGGCGAGTGAAACCGAGGCAATCGATGCCTGCCCCACATAGTTCAGCATCAGCACATCTGTCGAAGCGATCGTCGCAGACAGAGGTTCTGCAGCACAATCGGCAGGAATACAGACAGCTTTGGAATGATTATACAGAGGGAAAAATAACGGGCACAGAATTGACGAATATTTTGTATAAGCAAAAGTGAA
>CADBUA010000021.1 GCA_902797665.1 uncultured Lachnospiraceae bacterium
ATATAACCACTCCCACATTTTGCTGATACTGAACGCGGCTTCTGCCTCCGGCATTTGCGCATCTATACTGAAAAAATCCGCTCTGTCCGAATCAGTGAACATTTCCAGCCTGAGCATCCATACGTGTCTGTTATACAGGTCTTCTATCAGTTTGTTTGCGGCATCCCTGGTATTCTCAAAATCTGTATGCTTTGCTCCGGCAAAAGAGAAAAAACAGGATACGTACCCTGAAGCTTCCTGTAATTTTCCTCCTTCCAGATTTCCAGTCCTTCGAACAGCTTCCCCTTGCCCGCATGATGATCTGAAAAAGAATAGTCCATCATACTCATATTCAGCGTTTTGCCAAATCTCCTGGGGCGTGTAATCAGAGTAACCGAATCCCCTGACTCCAACCATTCCTTGATAAATGAATTCTTATCTATATGAAAATAGTGGTTTTATATAAGTCATGCGAAATCTTTTTCAATGTTCACAATTATCCTTTTCATCTCCCTGCCTTCCATAAGGCTTTAAGTAAATATTTTACTTATCAGAGTCTGTCAGAACATATCATTTCTCTGTCTCAACAATCAGATACTCTTTTTTCTATATAGTCATTATAAGCTGTCAGCTCAGAAAAAACCATGTCAGGCAGCTAATAGAGAAGATTTGAAAATGGAAGATGATTCCCAGCATGATCAGTCATCTGTAAATCAGGCAGGAGGAAACTCCTCTGCTTGAGGAATTTCCTCCCTCTCATCCCACCGTGGGTACCATTCGCTGCAGGGCGGTTCAACCGGCATGGCGCGCAAGCCAAAAGGAGCCGATTCATGACCGGCTCCTTCCATATAGCCGCCGTCTTCTGACAGGGCTCGCTGGGGTTACGCGAAAGGGAAAAGCTTTGTCCCAGCACAACATCCTCTGCCTTTTGCAGAACGCGGCATACAAAGGTGAGAAGCTTCTGCATCGGTAACTGTCCAGCTACAAGCTCCACATGGCGAAAACAAAGAAAGCTGCCCTGGCCATCGTATTTGCAGCTGCGGGAAACAGAAAAGACAAGACATCCGATCCTAATCTTTTCGGATCAGACACTCCTTTCCTCTGAAGGCAAAGCCATACTTCTGAAGGCAAAACCATACTTGGCCATGTTCGTGACAAAAATCAAAAGGACCGTATCGTCCTTTTCCCGGATCCGATGCGCAGCCGTCATCCCATCCATCAGCGGCAGTTCAATGTCCATCAGGATCAGATCCCATTTGGCCTTATAATCCTCCGCAACGTTCAATCCATTGCAAAAGCGGTCAACCCTGAATTCCAAAGCGTTTTCCGCCGCATACATCATCAGGCAGTCCTGTATCTGCTTCGCACAGGCGTCATCATCTTCTACGATTGCAATCTGATACATGAAAACCTTTCCTCAGTGTGATCTTGATTAGTCGGAAATCTTTCGGATCTGCCAGGTGTTTCACCGGGATATGCCCGCTTTCGCAGATGTACGCAGATTCCTGCGCTTGCGGGCATCATCAATCTATGTTTTCTGTCCCTTCCGGGTCTGTCCTTTGCGATTACACCGAGAAGAAGGGGCGGTCCTTCACAAGGCTCAGCCGCGTCTTCAGGAGTTCATGATCATTCTCAGAGAGCGAATGATCCAAAATCTCCTGGATATGATTGACGGCAAAGCTGAAATGCTCATAGTTTCCCGGCGGGATCAGGGTATCCACCCCCAGGGCGACTGCGTATTTCAGAGCCGCCATGAGAAGTTCCCTCTCCAACTCAATCTCCGTGTCGAAAGGCTTGCACCAGGACTTGGGATACTTCGATCTGCTCTGCTCCCCCTCGTCCCAGGCGCGCTCAATCATCGACTTCATGCAGAGAATTCCCATCCCGCGCTCCTTCGCGGCTTTGAGCAACCTTGCCCCCATACCGTGAGCCATGTGCATATGCCAGTTGAAGGGGAAAAGCACCGTGTCAAAGTTGTAAAGTTCCAGTGCGCGGAGGGCCACGTCCTCGGAATGGGCCGTGATGCCAAGTTTTCGGGCGATGCCTTTTTCCTTCATCTCAGCCATCAGCTCCATCACCCCTCCAGGCCCAAAGGCGAGATCAAGGTCCTCCTTCGTCGACAGCTCATGCATCTGATATACATCAAAATGATCGGTATGGAGCAGCCTGAGGGACTCCTTCATCTCCTTCTCCGCCCCTTCCCTGAGGCGCTGCTTCGTCTTGCAGGCGAGATAGACATCCTTCCGGTAGGGAATCAGGGACTGGCCAAGCTTTTCCTGCGCGTCGCCATAAGTCGGCGCGACATCGAAATAATTGATGCCCTGCTCGATGGCCCACGCTACGTAGCGGTCTGAGTTCGTCTGTCCATCCCGCATGGACACAATACCGCCGTAGACAACAGCGGAAACCTGATAACCGGTGTTTCCAAGAGAACGATAGATCATCGTTTCATTCCTTCCAACAGTCTGAATCCTTTATATCTTTCTATATGTAGTATTTTTATAGTTTTAAATTATTTTTTCATTCAAATATGTTCAGTCTCCTTCTCGGGCCTAAGCCCATCTCCCCGGAAGATGGCACATCCGGCAGGGATCTGCAGGAGTCTGGAAGGCCCCTGCAGAATCCATGCACTGCGCGCTGCACTTCGTTCATCAACGTCCAGAAGTTTCAACAGCATATGCTTTTGAACTTTACTGAATAATCATTTTATTGATGTTTATTATGCTATTTTGTACTTACTTATATATTGAATCATTTTATTTTTCACTCAGATCTTTACTTATATCTTTTCTGACTGTTTCTTTCTGATCGCTTTCTTCTTACTACTTCCTTCTTACTACTTCCTTCTGATTTCTTCTTTCCAACTAATATACGCTGACATCTTTATAACTAATTCAGCTAGTACAACAAATGTTGATCCGTTCTCACACAAAAAGGTCGACAAACTGGAAGGTCCTGCAATCCACAAGCCCGCGGTTGGTCAGCCGAAGTTCCGGGAGACACGCGAGCGGAATCAATGCCATCGTCATATAGGGAGAGTTCATTTCGCAGCCCATCTCCTCCCAGGCCCGGCTGAGCTTTTCGATCTTTGCCGCGACGTCTTCCACTGGCAGATCGCTCATGAGACCGGCTATGGGAAGCTCCACCAGGGCAAGAAGCTGCCCGTCCGATACGGCGCACATGCCTCCGCCACACTGAATCAAAGTGTTCGCGGCCAGTGCCATGTCCGCGTCATTGGTTCCGGCCACCAGGAGGTTGTGGGCGTCATGGGCAACGGTCTGCGCCATCGCGCCCTTCCGGAAGCCAAAGCCCTTTACGAAGCCAAGGCCCTTCGTCCCCGTCGCGTGATGGCGCTCAAAGACGCACATCTTCATGACGTCCGCGTCCGGGTCGGCCTCGACAAGGCCTCCTTCTGTCTCAAGATCCATGATGCGCTCATGATTTCCGACATGGTTGGGGATGATCTCAATCACGCGGGTTTTCACTTTCCCCGTGCCTGCAGCAGACTGAGGCGCGTGAATCTGAAAGCTTTCCGGCGTGATGCTCTCTCCGACATGCATGCTGTCGCGGACAAATGCCGGAAAATCAGCCTTTCCTACCTCCACAGTCATGTGTCCATTTTCAGACACCACATCCCCGTCGATGATCGTCCGGGTCACGCGGATGTCCTGCAGATCGTCGAAGAACACAATGTCGGCACATTTTCCAGGGGTGATGCTGCCCATCTCGTGGTCCATACGGAAACAGCTGGCGGGGTTGATCGTGACGTACTGGATGGCCTTGATCGGGTCCAGCCCTTCCCGGACAGCGCAGCGGACGATGTGATCCATGTGGCCGTCCCTGATGAGGGTATCCGGGTGCGTGTCATCCGAGATCAGACAGGCAAAGCGGTCATCGATCCTGTTGTCCAGAATGGCACGGATGACCAGCGGCATGTCATGCCAGGCGCTGCCGTAGCGGATCAAAGCGTACATGCCGCGCCGCATCTTCTCCAGCGCATCCTCCGCCCTGGTGGATTCATGGCAGCACCTCACACCGGACGCAATGTAGGCGTTGAGTCCCGGCCCGGTCTCCGGAACAGAATAGTGGCCTGTGATGATCTGATCCGCCTTGAGTGTCTCAGCCAGTTCCCCATGGATCTGTTCATTTCCATTCAGCACATTTGGAAAGCTCATCATCTCGCCCAGGCCCATGATCCCATCCCAGGTCATCATCTCCCGGATCTCCTCCGGTCCGACAAAGGAGCCGGTATCCTCAAATCCCGCCACGGCAGGTACACAGGACGGGGCGTTGGACATGGCCTTGAGGGGGGCGCGCTTCCCGTCTTCAATCATCAGCTTCACACCCTCAAGTCCTGCGACATTGCAGATTTCATGGGGATCCATGAAGATGCCGGTCGTTCCGTGGGGCACCACAGCCCTCGCGTACTCCCCGACACTGATCATGGCGGATTCCACATGGATATGCGCGTCCATAAAGCCCGGGGCAATGTACTGTCCCGCCGCGTCTATGACCTGGGTCTTCTCCCCGATACAGTGTGACGCGTCTCCGACCAGCGCGATGCGTCCCTCGGCGATGGCCACGTCGATATGTTCCTGAATCTCCGCGGTGCAGACATTGACCAGCTTCGCGTCCCGGATGACAAGCTCCGCAGGCTCTGCGCCCATGGCGACCTTTGCCATCGTCCGGGTCACTTCGTACAGTGGTCG
>CADBUA010000022.1 GCA_902797665.1 uncultured Lachnospiraceae bacterium
CGTAGAAGCCAACCACCCGGCTTTGGCTCGGGATATCAAATGTCATGCTGCACCTCCTGATTCTGCATACTGTTTTCTGTTATTCCGCTGACTGTCGTGCCCAGGCCGTATCATGTTCTCGTACCTGTCGTCCTTTCCGCGTCAGCTGATTCCTCCGCTGTTTTCCATGGAGAAATCAACGGCATACGCAAGGATCATGCGGATGGCGACCGCACCGCATATGTCCCAGAAATGCAGGCATTCATCCGCAGCTCTCCCGCTCTTTCCTGAGCAGATCGATGTAGCGGTTCAGATACCAGATGGCCTTGCAAAGATCTTCAATTTCCTTGTTGGGGTCCTTCTTTCCGGCGCGGGAGATATACTTCACAGCGCACCCGAGATGGTAGGGAAATTTCTGATCTTCCAGATAGTCGATTACTTCGATCCTGCCTGCGGTATAGTGGCTGGGATGATTGACGGGGTCGTTAAGAGTAATATCACTTGTCTCTTCCAGTGTCAGAGTATCCGCTGACTTCTCCGCTGACTTCTCCGTTGTCTCTAGCTTCTCTGTCGTTTCCGGCGTCTCTAGCTTCTCTTTCGCCATCATTTCTCCTTTCCGCAGCGCGCCCCCGATTTGCGCAGGCGTGGCTGCAGTACTTTCTCTGCCGTTTGGATTCCCGGATTGCCGTGAACTTCTTTCCGCACACAGGGCAGATAGCGGCTCTGCCTGATTTCCAGTTCTCTGGCCTCGGATGCTTGCTGTTCCAGGCAATCCTGCAAGCGTCCGAGCAGAAGCGTTTCCGTCTCCCCCTGGGATTCTGGTAGACTGAATCCCCGCATTCAAGACAGAAGCCCGACGGCAGCGACTCCATAAATTCCTGCAGTGCTTCTGCAGATATGCCGGGGATCATCTCCTCCAACTTCAGCCCTCCTTTCTCGTCTTTCTCGTCTTTCTCGTCTTGTGCTTTTGTCAGGCCCCGTGGGGTCCATGTGCTCCATGGGGTCCATGTGCTCCATGTAGGCCATATGCTCCGTGTGGGCCATATGCTCCATCTCAAATCAGGAGGAGTACAGAGAGTGTTCGCCCTCTTGCACCTCCCGCTAAAGCTATCACCCAACCACACAAGTATGATCCAGACGGCATTTTCCGTGTCCCTTGTTGTAGACTATCGCAATTTCCGTCGCATATGATTCGTCCATATTCTGGTAACTTGCTTTATTCCTCCGGGAAAGCGTCCGGATCTCCTTTGGCAACACATCCCGCAGCTTCTTGATGAAACGGTCACAGTCATATACATCTCCAAATTCCTTGAGGAAGGCTGCCACTCCTCCGAGCATGTTCGCCTCAAGGCTTTCCTGAACACCGCCCCAGGTATCCTTGATGATGCCGAGAGTCTTCGCATAGTGGTCTTCGCCATACTTGGTAACCGGAGATCTCATACTGCGCTGTTTCAAAACACGCCGAAATGCAAGAGGGAGAATCGCGGACATGAACTCAAACCACATCCGAAATGAACAGCACCTCATTACGCGCTTTCCACACTGCCCCGGTCACAGCTCTGGTCTCCCACATAGGCCTCATCCGCCGAAGCGGCAGGAACTGATCCGGCGGCAGATTCTCCGGAGCATGCAAAAACCATTTTAACTATTGTTTTCGACAGCTTTTAAAAGTATTTCATCGCTCTGAAGATGTTTTTGTCTAATTCAATTTGACGTCCGTCGATCCGGTCCGAGGCTTGTCCATTTTGCGATAGAGTCACTGTTTCATGTTACGCCGAAACCAGTTAGCCTTGTCTAACCCCGCCCCTATCAATTTCGCGCTTTTCCACGCGATGGGGGGCGCCGGTCTCCGGGCCGGCCGCTGGCAGAGATAGGACCCCGCCCCCAGGGTGGTGGCATCTCGGATTTTGCCACATTTGGCAAAGGATGATCTTTTGCCGCAGGGCGCCACGTCAATGATTATTGCAATCACAATGATAAGCACCGGAGAAATCCATATGGGACTCAACACCCAGAGCTACGACCAGAAGATCATCCTGCCAAGCTTCAAGTCGATGAACTGAAGCGTCAGCGCCTCGGTTAATCCGATACCAACGTGTTTGACCTCGACACTCTTTTACTTTCACGCCAGCGCTTCATTGCTTTCTGCCCCGTGGATCCTATAACAAACATTGAGAGTCCTTTTCGCGTTATGAGATAGCATTTTCACTTTTGCTTTGCAGGTTCTTGCAGGAGGACTCCTCAAAACTGAGGGATCCAGGTTCCTGTAATACATCCCATCATCCGAGAATGATTTCCCTTGCATGCCTCATCGTGAGGGACTTGCAGGCACTGACGAATCGTTCCCCGCAGGTAGCCAGCACTTCCCGCTCTTCCTTCATGCAGTCTCTGTACACGCTCTCGGGAAGGATCCTTGCCACAAGCCCCATGTCCTTCGGGCCAATCTTCTCCGGCAGTTCTCCCTCGTTGCGAAGCTTATACAGCTCCTTTTCCACCCGATTTCTGGTCACGATGGACGCCACCAGGTCCATCACCTCTGCCTTCCGCCTCTCTTCCTCAGGGTCAAGCGCCCTCTGCTTCCTTGCCATGGTCTCCTTGAAATCTTCGTTGACGATCTTGAGGTAGAAGGGGACCCTCGATTCTTCGTCACCCAGCTTGTCAAGATTCTTGTCAAGATTCTTCACCACAACTCCCTCCTGGCGTTCTCCATACTGAGGGGAGTCAAGAAAGCCTCTCACGTGTTCCCAGCCCATGAAGGGGCCCTCGTAGAACACGTGGATGTAGGGAAGGCCAGCCTCCTGGCAGAAATCTCTGACAAGGGTCTGCGGAAGCCATCTCTGCTCTTTGGCATCGTAGATGTCATACACAATCCACTTGCCCTTGAATCTCTCGTCATAGGAAATCTTGTTCTTTACTCCCCATTCCCCAAAGACCCTCCAATCGGGGTGCGCCTTGAATGCGGTGGCATCCAGCATCTGCACGTAATTCCAGAAGCCGCTGAGACTGTTCTGGAAGGACATCTCCTTGTTCCGGGAGAAGGCAACCAGGGAATTCGTCTCGATATCATAGGCTACGCAGGCATTGGCCCCATCGATCTTCTCGCTGATCTGCACCAGATCTCCAAGGGCAAAGCCTGTATCATTCCGGGGGCAGAGTTCAGAATCTGTATCCCGAAGATTCTCAATATCCATAAAGTGTTTCTGCTTCATGCAGGTTTCTCCTTCCTGAGAGGGGTGGCCTTTCCTGAGAGGGTATTGCGCTTCACTGTCGGTAAAACAATAGTGAGATCAAACAGACATCCTGATTCACACAGATATCGCTGATTCACGCAGACATCCTGATAGATATCGCTGATTCACGCAGATACCACCAGATCAAATAGCTCCTTGAAGGTATCCTCATAGTACAAGGGCTGCACCTCCCTGGGATTGTGCGGGGAGATCTGATTCTCACCATACTTCAGCCCCTTTTCGGTAAGCATCTTGAACTTCTTGGTTTCTCCTTTGCTGCCGGTGCGCTCGCGTTCAACTAAGTAGCCATTAGCAAGAAGCAGCTTGTTAAATGCCTGTGCACTCATGTTCAATCCGTATTTCTTCAGAAGATCCGTTGCAGAAACCTGCAAATGTCCTCCGTTGTCCTCATACTTCGGAAGGAAAGTATTTTCGATGCATTCCTGCTTACAAAAATTCTGCAGCATCAGAATCTTGCTGGAATCATTCATGTTCAGCATTCTGGCAGCGGTCTCTACGACTACCATCTTGTCACTCATAGAGGGGGTGGTCGCCCTTGACATGCTGTATGCTCCCGTCTTTCGCAGGGAAGGAAGGACCTCGCTGGTGACCCAACGCTTAAATCTCTTAGCGGACGGAAGCTTGCTGGAGAGGACTAAGCTAAACAGGCCAGATTCGTTGATGACGGTCACTTCCTGCTTCCCACCAGGGGTGAACAATTCGTTCACCCCTTTGTCTTCTTCATCAACATGATCACGAATAGCCTTTTGTGGATTGGAGTATCCCAGGATCTCTGCCACATCTTTCCCTACGAACCATGGCTCCCCTTCGATCTCCAACGTTCTGACTTTGTTGCCTTCGTAATTGAAAACTTGCATATTGTTCATGTGCACCTCATATTCTACATAAAAAAATATATTAGTGGTATAGCTTAGGATTCTCTAAGACTGCCTTTATCTGTGCTGTCAACTTTGGGAACTGTGCTCTGGCTGAGATGAGGTTCTTAAGCAGCTCTTCAATCTCTTCAAATCGATTGATCTACTTTACTTTGAACGCTATTGCCTTTGTTTCTGTAAATTACATAGCTAGGATCAAAAATCATTTTCTTTTTAATAATTATCATTTATTAATCTTGTTTTGCTGATTTTTATACGAGGACGGCTCAAAATTGAGCCTACCGAATTCTCGCTCCATTCCTTCTGATGCAAGGATTCTTTCGATATCCCTAAGTACATTGTCATGCCTTTTTCAAGGATTTCGCTACCCAGCGACTGTCCACCAGCACCTCATTCTTTTTGCTGGCGAAAATCCCCAATTCATCCATCGGTATAAGTTCTTTCATTAAACGCCTTCTTTCTGTTTGTATTTTTGTGTAGGTAATATATTCATTACTCACCGCCTTCTTCGAAAGCAATGCCGCAATCAGCTCACAGAAAACAGGCTCAGTCAGACAGGCTCAGTCAGACTGATCACAAGGCCTTCCTTCTTCCCGCCGTTCGGATACTCACCATCAGCCCTTGCAAGCAGGGCTTCGGCTGATAGATACTTCTCATCCAGGTTGATGTCCGTCTCCTTCTAAGCACCCCCAATGGCTGGATTGTATCTGCTACATCACACTTACATCTGTTCGTTCGGTTGGCTGATTGTCAGATCAAAACCAGCCATAAGGGCGAGGGATACACACCCCTCTACTATATAGGTTTCTGGAAGGCCGTTTTACACCATCGGAAAAAAATAATTTTTTATTTTTCCTGAAGCCCTGTCAATAGCGGTACTCTGGGTTCTTATCCTCTGTCCAGGTCTTGTGGTCGTGACAGGACTTACAGAGGGCCTGCCAGTTGTCCCGATCCCAGAACAGCTTCTCATCCCCGCGATGCGGAATGATGTGGTCCACCACCGTAGCCTTCCGGTACCGTCCCCCTTCCATGCACTTCACGCACAATGGATGGGCGGCAAGATACTGGCGACTCGCTTTCTGCCATGCCC
>CADBUA010000023.1 GCA_902797665.1 uncultured Lachnospiraceae bacterium
CAAAATCCCGGCGTTTTCCCACGCCTTTCTCTCTTTTTCAAAGCTTCTATGATTTCTATGTTTCCTATGTTTCCTATGTTTCCTATGATTCCTATGTTTTCTATGATTTCTATGGTGTATCTCTCTATGGCTGTATGGACGGCATGCCGTCTCTCTGAAGGAACCCACCCCATCGCCTGCCTGCGGGCTCGAGAAAGCTTCCGTTATCGCACGAAAGAAACATGGACTGACATACAGAAGGCACCCAGTCATAAGAGACCTGGGTGCCCTTCTGCATTCTATTCTTATTTTTCTGTACTATGCAGGAATACATAGATCAATAGACCAATCGGCCAATCGGTCCGCCAATGTATCCTGAAATCTTTCCGCTCGAGCCAGTCAGGCAGATTCTCACGCCTGCGGCTGTCAGTTACTGTCCGCTTCTCTCCCGCGCCAGCATTTCTTCGCGTTCTTTATAATGGTGCGCTTCCTCGAGCATCATATCCTTGACCTTCATCAGGCGGATCTGGGAGCTCCTCTCCGCCTCATCCAGCTTCATCGTGATGAACTTGATGTTTTTCTCCAGGTCCGGAATCATCACATGCTCCAGGGCGTTGACGCGGCGCCTGGTCTTCTCAATCTCGGAGGCCAGCAGCTGGCAGGACTTCTCGGACTCAGCCAGTTTCAGCATGTCCGGAAAAACCGCGCTCAAGCTGGATACCGCGTCATCCAGATCGCTGGAGGTGAAGGCGAAGCCATACGAGAACATATCGTTCTCGTCGGAGGTCCTGGTGTGGAAGGTGTAGACCGGGACATTGACTGACATGATGTTCCGATAGGTCGTATCCAGGGAAACCTTCTGTTTTGGAGCCATGAAGGCCACCCGGACCGCCTCATTGGACATGGAGCTCGCCGCCAGGGCGAAGTTCCGGTTCGCACTGGTGATCCCCTGCTCCACCTTCTCGCGCAGCGCCTTGTTCTCGCGGACCATCTCGAGGAAGTCCCGCATCAGCTCGTCACGCTTGTCCTTCAGGAGCTTATGGCCCCTGCGGGCTGTGATCAGTTTTCTCTTGAGGCGGGTCAGTTCCATCCTGGTCGGGATGACGGTAGAACTTGCCATAGGTTACCACCCCTCTTCCTGTCTCATATATGCCCGGACGGCACCTGCCGTCCGTGCCCGTTCCGGCCTTATTTCTGATCGTAGTACTGATCCAGATACTCTGCCTTGATTCTCTTGAGCTCTTCCCTCGGAAGGATTCTCAGAAGATCCCAGCCGAGATCCAGCGTCTCCTCGATGGAACGGTTGGTGCGGTAACCCTGGTTGACATAGCGCGCCTCAAACTCGTCCGCGAACTTCGCGTACAGCTTGTCGACGTCTGTCAGGGCCGCCTCGCCCAGGATCACCATGAGTTCCTTCGCGCTCTTGCCGCGCGCATAGGCGGCAAACAGCTGGTTCATGGTGTTGGCGTGGTCTTCCCTGGTCTTTCCCTTGCCGATTCCCTTGTCCTTCAGACGGGACAGGGACGGGAGAACGTCAATCGGCGGCTCCAGACCTTTGCGATACAGGTCGCGGGACAGGATCACCTGACCCTCGGTGATATATCCGGTAAGGTCCGGAATCGGGTGGGTCTTGTCGTCTTCCGGCATGGTCAGGATCGGGATCATCGTGATGGAGCCCTTTCTGCCCTTCTGCCGTCCGGCTCTCTCATAGAGGGAAGCCAGGTCCGTGTACATGTATCCGGGGTAGCCGCGGCGTCCCGGAACTTCCTTTCTCGCTGCGGAGACCTCACGAAGCGCGTCCGCGTAGTTGGTGATATCGGTCATGATGACCAATACATGCATGCCCTTCTCAAAGGCCAGATACTCAGCCGCAGTCAGCGCCATACGCGGGGTCGCGATTCGCTCGACGGCCGGGTCGTTGGCCAGGTTCATGAACAGAACGGTCCTGTCAATGGCTCCGGTCTCACGGAAGGACTCGATAAAGTAGTTGGACTCCTCGAAGGTGATGCCCATTGCGGCGAAAACGACGCAGAAGGGATCCGAGGTGCCGATTACCCTTGCCTGACGGGCGATCTGCGCCGCCAGCTGGGCATGCGGAAGGCCGGATGCCGAGAAGATCGGCAGCTTCTGCCCTCTGACCAGGGTATTCAGTCCGTCAATGGCAGAGACTCCGGTCTGAATAAACTCCTCCGGGTAGGCGCGCGCCGCCGGATTCATGGCCAGGCCGTTGATGTCGCGGCGCTCATCCGGGAGAATCTCCGGGCCATCGTCGATGGGGCGGCCCAGGCCGTCAAAGACACGCGAAAGCATGTCCTCGGAGACCCCGAGTTCCATGGACTTCCCAAGGAAACGGACCTTGGACGAGTCCAGGTTGATGCCGGTCGAATTCTCGAACAGCTGAACCAGGGCGTTGCCGCCGTCGATTTCCAGAACCTTGCAGCGGCGCCGCTCGCCGGAGGCAAGCTCAATCTCCCCCAGCTCATCGTAGCCGACATCCTCCACGCCGCGCACCATCATCAGAGGGCCGGCAACTTCCTGAATCGTTCTATATTCTTTTGCCATATGGATGCCCCCTTACTCTCTCATCTGCTCAGCGGCCCGGATATCGTCTTCCAGATCCTTCATAATCCGACTGAACTCCGCCGAAATCTGCTCATTTTCCGTATACTTGAATCGGCCGATCTCCTCGCGGCAGCCCAGCTTCACCAGTGCCTCGATGGGCGCTCCATGCTTCAGGGCTTCCTTGCCCAGATCGTAGTAGGCCAGGATCAGCTTCATCATCAGGTGCTGCTTCTCAAGGGTTGTATAGGTATCCGTGTCGGAGAAAGCGTTCTGGTTCAGGAAATCCTCACGGATCGACCGGGCTGCCTCCATGATCAGGCGGTCCGGCGCCGACAGGGCGTCCATACCGACCAGCTGCACCATCTCATTGAGCTCAGACTCCTGCTGCAGGAGCAGCATCATCTCAGCCCGGAGCTTCATCCACTCACCATTCGTCTGGGAGTCAAACCAC
>CADBUA010000024.1 GCA_902797665.1 uncultured Lachnospiraceae bacterium
ACTGATATATCAGAAACAGAATATAAGTTTTGGATTGATTTCATGTTTCATCATAGCATCTTTGTCAGATGGCTTTCAGAGGTCTGAAAGCCTGTAAACCTGCTCTCAGAGTAATGCCTGCGAATGAAGAATCTGCGTTAAAACTGACGCGAGTGGGTATATACCGTAGAAGCGTCTGGCTGATTCAAATGCGTCCCCGGTATCACTTGTGTCCTGAGAGCAGGGCGATCAATTGGGAGATCGGAGTTCGTCTGTCAGGAGATCTCTGCTGGCTTTCCGGTGGAACTTTCCGCGATCCGATGAGCCCGGAGGGAGGAGACTTGCGTGGAATACACGGATGGAAAGAATAATCTGAAGCTTGATTTCAGCGCGATTCGCAGGGAGAACGAAAGGGACTCTCATCCGGATGGGGAAGAGAGGGCGCGTTTTGAAGCTTCGATGTCCCGCCGTTTTCCGGAGGGGAATCTTTTTTACGACCTTCTTCTCTTTGCGGAGAGAGAGAAAGCAGAACACGTTGTGATCGAGATCGACACAGGATCACTGGTTTTCTATCACTCGGGGAATGCGCTTACGGAGGCGGATGCGCGCGCCATCCTTTCTCCGCTTACGGAGACAGGATCCCGGATCCCAGGCTTTTCCTGGATTCATAAATACAGCTTCCAGCCGGAGCTTTATTCGGATGATCTGGCTTTCGCCATTGAAGAAATCCATTTCCCGAAGGAGATTCCCGGGGGCTTTGACAAAAAGGCGGAGGCGGAGAAGCTTCGCTATCCGGACCTCGGAAAGCCCTTCATGCCCTTTATCGGCGCAGAACACCTGACAAAGGTTCTGCTTCCCCTGGAGCAGATCAGCCCGGAGGGGGAGATGCTGCCGGTCAGCGGAAAGGACCTTCTGGAAGGGCTTGAGGGCCTGCCTCCGGAGACACTGCTCTTTCTCGATCATGTAAAGGATCTGTACTGGATCAATAAAAGAAACGGGAAGTTCACGCATTTCCGAAAGAAGAGCTCCGAGGAGAAAGAAAGCAAAGAAGACATAAAGGGCATAGAAGACAGAAAAGGCCTGGTGACCCTGGAAAGCTCTGGCATGGAGGAGGAACGGAGCGTCTCCTATCTCTATTTTGAAAAGAAGGAGGATCTCCCGGAGACTGGAACGGTCAAATACGCGGCAGCCTTTCTCGTCCATCCGGAAAAGGACAGCGTCGGCATTGTCGAGAATGCGCCGCTCTATGCCCTCTTCCCGGAAAAAAAGATGAGCGGCTTTCCTTTCCTTCTCTCCGGGAGCGTTGAGGGCTGCGCCTTCCTGGATCAGACTGTGTATACAGAACCACTCAGGCAGAAGCTTTTTTCCGGGATCGGGGATCTCCTCTCGGAGACTGTAAAGCTACTTGCCGAAAAATCCTATCTGACGGAGGAAGCGATCCGGCACCTGTATCTTCCGATGGTCCGGGAGGAAGAAAATCTGATCCCTGATCTTGGGGAAAAGATCACGGAAGTCTTCCGGAAAGGCGCCTTTCTTCCAGACCGGAGCGGAGCGCTCAGAAAGGCGGAAGAACTTCGCCTTCCCCTGCCCTCCACCATCGGAAACCTCGCTGAGATGCCGTTTTTTTCCGATCTCTTCAAAGATCTCTCCTTTGTGTCCGTGACCGGCAGGGAAGAAGAGAGTAATCTGAACTATGTTTCCTGGCTTCGGGAGAAACTGACCGTCCGCCCCTTCACCCTGATGGATCTGTCAGAGCGCCTTTTCAAGGCAGCGCCAAAGAAGGGAAAGCTCTCCTTGGAGGAGCGGGAGAGCCTGTGGGCCCTCTACAGAATCCTCGCAGGCTTCCGCATCACCCCCGGAGCTCCTTCCCCCGCCTGGGAGAAGCTGAGGCAGGCACCGGTGCTGCTGAACCGGGAGGGGGAGCTCTCCCCAGCCATGAAGGACGGGGAGACAGTCCTCTACCTCAGTCCGGAGGGGAAAGGGCAGATTTCGGATTCCGCCTTGGTGGACGAGCGGGCGGAGGCGGATTTCCGCACGCTCCTTACGGGCGCTTTTGGCCTCGTTGCCTTTGATCCATTCCGGGAACTTCGGGAGCTGGTCTCCAGCCGCTATGCGGGAGGGGAAGAGGAACGGATCTTTGTGGAGGATCTCTCCGCCTTTCTCCCAGGATATCAGCAGGATATGACCCGGATCCTGGAACTATTTGAGAAAGGGGAAGATCCGGACTCTATCCGGGAGATTCTGAAGGACGCCTGCCTCATCAAAGTGCTGCTGCCGGATGCTGGATCTGCCTTCGTGCCCCCCAGGAAGGCCTGCTTTGAAAGTTCCGATGAGGGGATCGATCTTGGCATCTACTATGCGCCAGTCCCGGAGGCCATGGAGGAGGAGGACCCAGACGGCCACGTTCGCTTCCATCCAGGGGAGCTCATGGAGTTCTCCGTCTCTGTGCTTGATACGGACTTTTACGGGAAGCTCAACTTTCCGCTGGAAAAACTCAGACAGTTCGGACTTCGGACAACACCCGTCATTCCAGGAGACAGGTCCGGCAAAGATGGTCTGGTCCCCTGGAAGGCCCTGGGAGAGTTCTGCCCGAATCTGGAGCTGGACGGTCTGGCAGAGAACCTGGAGTTTATCTCTACGTTCCCGGGGGAGGAGCTGGCCCAGAAAAAGTCCCGGATCCTCCTGGAGCTTCTTCTCAGAATCAGCGGCAGAACGCAGGGGGAAATCCGGAGAGGGGAAAGCAATCCCTCTGTGGAGCGTGTGAAATGCCGCAAGCTTTTCTGGATGATCGGTTCAAACCCCTGGCTCTACGATCAGGAAGGAAAGATCCATACACCGGGAGAGCTCTCCTGGCAGGATCTAAGCGAAAGTCTCTATCCGAATCTCCCGGATGACCGGGATGCTTTCCTCGCCTTAGGCTTCCTCGACAGGGACGCGGAGGAGATGACAGAAGCTGTAAAGGCTGTCTCGGATCTTACCCGCGGGCAGAAAATTTCCCTGCTCCGAAGCCTTGCCAGAGAGCTTGGATACGATGTCTTTGAGCAGACGGAGGAGGATGAATCCGGGGAAAAAGAGGAGGCGTCCGGCAGGACCAGCCTCTTCCCGGAGCGCTTTGTGCGCAGCATGGGCCGTCTTCACACCCGGGTCCGGGAGCAGTTCTTCTGTATTGACCCGGTCCGCTATGGGAGCCTTTTGTCCCGGATCCGTGAGATCAGCCCTGAAGAGCGGGCCCGCTCCTATGTTCTGGAGATGTACGCGTCCAGGGACAGGACCTTCGTCTGCCAGATCTGTCGGCGCTCCACTGCTTTTGTCGATGTGACACCGCTCCTTGGCTATGGCGGGGGGATGCCCCAGCTAAACCTTTGCCTTTGCAAAAGCTGCGCGCCTCTCTACAAGACCCTTCGGGATGGCGGCAGGGAAAATGTGAACGCGGAGATCACCAGGGCCGTCCGCGGAAAAGATGTATCGAAGCCTGTGAGGGAGTATGTGGTCAGACTCCCCGACAGGAAGATGCTCCACTTTACCCAGCAGCATCTGGCGGAGGCACAGGAGCTTCTGGGGCTCCTCGGCACCTATGGTCTTCCGGGATCAGAGGCCCCGGCAAAGCCTTCCGTAAAGGCAGCTCCGTTGGAGAGGGCTTTTCAGGTGGCAGCTCCATCAGCGGGATCAGCATCCGCCAGACAGATCGCAGCGGAGAGAAAGCCCCAGGCTGAGATGCCCGCCCCGTCCCTGCCTGCTTCCTCTCCGGTCACCCCGGCCAGGGTCGAACCTTCCGCCCCCGCTCCGGCAGCGGAAGCGGCCCCGACAAAGCCGGAAGAGCCCAGGTACCCGATCCATGTGGGCACAGAGGTCCTTCACAAGTCCTTCGGGCTTGGCAGCATTACGGAGATCACAGGCCTCTGCATCTATGTCCGCTTTGGCGGCGGGGAGGTGAAGAAGTTCGCGAACCCGATGTGTTTTGAGCGGGGTTTCCTGAAGCTGAGGGAAAAGGAAGACGCCTGACAGGACAGGCAGGCGCCTGAGACTGGCAGGAAAACCTCGGAAAGGGGCCCAGACAGATCAGAACAGATCAGGCTGGGCCTGAGCAAAAACTGCCGGGAAAAGCCGAGATCGAAAGGGAGGGGAAGGATGAACTATGTGTTTGAACCGGACAAGGACCGGGTAGCTGTCTATGACGGAGAAAAAGAGATTGGCGAGTGCGCCTTCACCCGGAAGGGGGATCGGGTGTGGGCCGTGACGCACACCGGAGTCAGCCCGGATTACGGCGGAAGGGGGATTGCAAAGATTCTCTTCAAAAGAGTGCTGGAGGAGGCGGAGAGAGCCGGCGTAAAGATCCTGCCTGTCTGCTCTTTTGCTTTGGCAGAGTTCAGGAAAAATCCAGACTATGCTGCCCTTCTGGCGGATGAGGCTGCCCTCTGAGACATTTGAAGAAGAAAAGACCAGATGAAAGAGACAGGCATCAGGAAAGACTGTGATATCCCCGCGAGCGCGAGAATATGCGACAAAATTGGGGAGAGCGGGTATATAGCGATCAGAAACTGGCAGTTTCGATAGCTCCCGGCACAGAAGGATAGAAGAGAGCGCGCCGGAGAAGACCCAGGAAGAGAGTCCAGGAAGAGAATCCAGGAAGAGAATCCAGGAAAAGAATCCAGGAAAGAAAAGGACGCGGAAAAAGGCGGTTCAAACAGGGATTTCGAGAAAAAGCTGATTTGAGCCAGCATTCTTTGAGCGGGAAATACGAAAAGCGGATTCATGGGAGCAGAAATGCCCTGTGAAGCCGTTTTTTTGCAAGGGCTCTCCTCTGGGCATTCGGGGAGAATCAGAACAGAATTGAGCCGAAGGGGCCGCCGCTGGCTGCTTCTCCGGAAGCCTCCATACGGGTACATGAAAGACCCGGAGCCTGATCTGGAAGCGGCTGGGAACGCGAAGGCGCGGTTTCAGCTGTGCGTGCAGGGAGCAGGCGTATCGAAGAATGCTTTTGAAAGGCAGGGGCGCCATGTGCGGAATTCCTTATCCTGCGCCCAGGCTAACGGACTGAATACCTGAGACAAGCGCCGCAGCGAGGACGTTTACACCCGGGCGATAAGTGGATCATTCTCCTGGCCGCGAGTATAACAGCAGCCTTTCCCATATGCTTCCCCGTCTGGCGCAGCTCGGACACAAGGTCAATTTCAGACCGATCGTAAGTTCTGCAGGCAGAGAAAGCAGCTGAGATTTTTGAGAATCGCCATGAGGCGGCCATGGACCGGGAGAGCTCTGACATTGTCCGGATGATCCGGGATGCCCGTTCAGCCCGGCAGGGTGTTCTGGGCCGACTGCGGAGTCAGGCTGTACCTGCTAAGGGGAAGGCTGCTGCCGCGAAGCGAATCCAGATGTCGCAGATGCCGGAGCTGTGGAGATGGTTACGAAGAAGGAACGTGCCGAGGCTGACAGTTGCGCAGAGAGTGCCCATAGCTGACGGACAGCTCCCTGTTTCAGCCTCCTTTTCGTTATCTCCTTCCCTTTTGGACCTTTTCCCTTTGCCTCTGTGACATATCGGAAAAACGAAGAAAACCAAAAAGAAACCTGAAGAAAGACTGAAATCAGGGGATTTCTGTTGACGGTACCCTGAGATGGTTTAAAATCAAAAGCATCATCTGTGTATACCGGGAACCATTCGAATTTGCCAGCTGTTTCACCGGTATATGCCCGCTCGCGAAAGGTTGTCGCAGATTCTCACGCTCGCGGGTATAAACAGTTGAATGGGAAGCAGGGATACGCGCCTGATTGGGATCCTTTCGCCCGTCCGGGAGCTGTGAACTTTGGGGAAAAGGCAGGCCCTGCCGGATGGGAGCGGTTCTATCCGCGTGAGTCCTTTTTGAACGACAGTCAAAGATATGTTTAAAAGGAGGAGTGAAATGCCTGTTGTGACAATGGAAGAAAGAGTCAGGCAGGGAATGCAGCTTCTCGAGGTCCTGGATAAGAAGGGGATGAATCAGCAAGAGACGTCAGAAGCGTTTCTCCTGAAGCTTCTCCGGGACAATCAGGATACCGAGTACGGGAAAATGTACGGCTTTGCTGACATTCACTCCATTGCGGAGTACCAGAGAAAAGTCCCGGTGACGATGTTTGATGACTACGCAGGGGCAGTGCACCGGATGACTGAGAACGGGGAAGAGAACCTCCTGACCGCTTATCCGGTTCATTGGTATGCCAGGACTTCCGGAACCATGGGAAACCCCAAGCGAATCCCGCTGAGTATCCGAGGGATGGAGAATGCCTACCAGTATATGTATATCGTCTATTTCGGCGAGATGGGGAAACATTTTGGGACGGAATGGACAAAGCAGAAGGGACTGAACCTTCTCAGCTATCCGGAGTCCTTCCGGATTCTTCCATCGGGGGCGGAGTATGGCTCGATCTCGGGACTGACCTATTACAGCATGAAGGAATCCCTCCCCATTCTCTATGTATCGCCGGAGGAGGCGGTGCATCCCGCGGTGGGAGTCAGCGGGAAGTATCTGCATGCCTTATACGCGCTTCGCTATGAGAACCTGTCTCATATCCAGTGCTCCTTCTTCAGCTTTCTCGAGGACTTTTTCCGTTATATCGAGAAGCATCAGGAGACACTGATCACAGATATCGCCGAGGGGACCATCAACGATCAGGCAGGCCTCGACCCAGAGACAAAGGCAAGGCTGGAGAAAGAGCTAAGTCCAGATCCGGAGCGGGCAGAAAAGCTCCGGAAGATCCTTGGAGAGACACGGAACGGTTTTTCCGTCTCCAGGGTCTGGCCTTCTCTTCGTTTTATCATGGGGATTGGGACCGGCAGTTTTCAGCAGTTCGCAGAGAAGATTCGTCTGAAGTATACGGGCTCTGACGTCCCCTTCCTCTTCATCGGCCTGGTCTCCTCAGAGGGCGTCTACTCTTACGCCTATGGACTGGACCGGGAAGACAGTGTCCTCGTTCCAGACGGGGTGTTTCTGGAGTTTCTGCCCCTGGAGGCGGAGAATGATTTCTCAAAGATCGTGACCATGGATCAGCTCGAGATGGGGAAAGACTACGAGTTGATTATCACCAACCTTTCAGGCCTCTACCGCTACCGGCTCCGCGATGTCATCCGTGTGACCGGAGAGTTCCAGGGACGGCCCACCATCCGCTTCATGGGAAGGCTGGAGGCGGCGGTCAGCATCATGGGGGAGAAGACGACGGAGCTGGCGCTTACGGAGAGTGTTCGGAAAACCGCGGAGATTCTCGGGCTTGATATCGTCGATTATTCCGTGTATCCTGATACCAATGCAGATCCTATGCGCTATGTGTATTTTCTGGAGATTGCCAGCAATCCAGAGGATGTCACACCGCGGGAGATCCATAGAACCCTGGAAATGCAGCTCGCTTTGGCCAATCCCTCCATGGGGGAGAAGATGAAGTCCGGGCTTTGCGGACACATCCGCGTGAACTTTCTGGGGGAGGACAGCTATGCCCTGTATCGGGATGTGCTCTACTACAAGGGCGGCAACGCGGGGCAGGTCAAGCCGGTCCACATCATCCAGAACGAGGCGCAGCGGAAGTTTTTTGCCGGAACCACCAGGTACAGCTACGATGCCTGGTGATATTTCCGCAGGGCTCGCGCGGACATGCAGATCCAGGCCTGTGGGCTGCATTTAGAAAAAGGAGCGTGTACACGATGAAGATCAACATCTCAACCGAAAATGATACGACGACCGTTGCCCTCGATGGACGCCTGGACACGATGACAGCGCCTGAACTGGAGGCGGAGCTCAGACAGAGAATCGATGGCGTGGATCATCTGGTCTTTGATTTCGCCAAGCTGGAGTATCTCTCTTCCGCTGGGCTCAGGGTGCTTCTGGCCTCCCAGAAGACCATGAACAAGCAGGGAACCATGCAGATCCTGAACGCGAATGATACTATCCGGGAAATATTTGATGTGACCGGGTTTTCGGACATTCTCACAATTGACTGAAAAGCGTGCCTGCCCGCGCGCAGGGTATCCTGCGCGCGGGTTTTGATTCTGGGCATAGACGAGAAAAAGAAAAGGTGGGAGAGAAAACGTGGAAGGATATGCCGTCTCGTGGCTTAGGGAGTATGACCTGGAACTGGCAGAGGGGATGATCTTCGAGCTTTTTTCCTACAGACCGGGGGAGGATGCGCTGAGCATTCAGCGGGCGCTTGGCAGCGGAAAGTGGGAAGCTTTTGAGGAGAGAGACGCGCCGGATCCTGAGGCTTTCCGGCCTCTCTGCCAGGAGGGCAAAACCGCTTTCTTCGGTTTTCTGGAGCCCGGCGTCTGGAAAGAGAAGTTTGTTTTTATCTTTCGCCTTTTGAACAGAGCTGAGGGGAAGACCTGGATTCCTCTGGGAATAGAGACTTTCAGGCTGCCTTCAGGCGGCTTTCGGATTCTGGCCTGCCGTCTTCCGAGAAAACTGCAGGAATCGGACTGGGAGACGGATTTCCGCGCGGCATATCCGGTCCTCTTTCGCCTGATCACCGGGTGTGCCTGCCGGGCCGGGATTGTGATCCCCGGGCGGGAGCATGTCATGGAAGCCTTAAGCAGCGATTATCTGAACAGTCTGACACTTCTCGACTGTATCTTCCGGGACAGGGAGCTGCCGGAGCTTAACGCCCTGATGCTGGTCTCTGCGGCTCGCTATGAGGGACGGAGCAGCTTTGGGGCGATTGCTTTTCTGGAAGAGGAGGCTATGCTGGAGGAGGCTGCCGACAGACACTGGATTCACTTTACGGACGCCTGCGGAATCGAGGGGGTACACGCCCGAAAGCTTCGGAAATACCTGGAGCTTTCCTCGGTAAGGACGCCTCTGATCGCTTTTTTGCAGAAGCCTGAACCGGGGAAGAGGGCTTCCTGGTTTGAGAGCGGCAGATGGGAAGTGACAGGTCTTCTGGGAGAGGGGGTGGGGATCAGGGAGATCCCTGCCCGTGCGCTGGTGATTTTCACCGGGGTGCTCCGCTGGGTTGTTGTGATGCGCGGGGGCGAGGCCATCCTTTTTGACGGCGTGGAGTTTCATTTCCGCTCCAGGGAGGGGGTTCGGGATACAACCAGAGCCGGAATCGAGCACACAGGGATCTTCGAAAAAGCCCGGATGCCTGCCCTGATCCGGGTGATTGACGTGGTCAGGCAGCAGAAGAAGGGGACGATTCTGATTTTCTCCGAGATGGCGGAGAAGGAGGCGGACAGGCTTGGCCGCTGCGGACGGGCCATCCGTGTCAGACCCTTTGATCCGGATGCCTGCCGGGGACAGCTGATGGATCTGACGGGCATCGACGGGGCCATGCTGCTGGACCTTTCCGGGATCTGCCACGCGATTGGAACCCTGCTCGACGGCGAAGCGATCGAGCACTCAAACCGTGCGCGAGGCGCTCGATACAATTCCACCTATACCTACATCGAAAACCAGAAAAAACTTGGAGTAAAATGCCTTGGCCTGGTGATTTCTGAGGACGGAATGATGGACTTTGTTTCCTGACAGAGGGAGGCAGTTTTGAGAGAATGAGCTGCGAAAGAGGGGAATGCGCCCGGTTTGGGCTGCGCAGATAAGAGCTGAGAGTGCTGCTGCACCGGAAAGCATGGCCTGAAGGTGCCAGACCGCCAGGCCTCTGTGGGTAAATGGAGCCGGGCTCTTCCCGGTGGGAGAAGGAGAGTTTCGTGATCAGAATTGATGAGTTTCCGACGCATGTGTACCAGGGGATCCGCTATAGGGCCGGCAGATGTCTGCCGTTCGGGGCGACTGTAACGGGGGTGGGTGCGGTCAACTTCTCTGTGTTTTCCAATGATGCGGAGAGCTGCACCCTGGTTTTGTTCAAAAGCGGGGAACGCGAGCCTTTTGTGGAGATTCCCTTTCCGGAGGAGTTCCGGATCGGCAACGTCTTCGCCATGATCGTCTACGATCTTGATATTGAGGAGATTGAGTACGGATACCGCTTCGACGGAAAGTATCAGCCGGAAAAGGGCTTTCTTTTTGATAAGAGTCAGATTGTGCTGGATCCTTACGCAAAGCTGGTGTCCGGTCAAAGGGTCTGGGGGGAGAAGGAGTATACGGAAGACACCTTCCCGCACAGAGGCTGCATCCTCCGGGAGGACTATGACTGGGAGATGGACAAACCCCTGGAAATCCCCCTGAAGGATCTGGTCATCTATGAGACACATGTGCGCGGCTTTACGATGAGTCCTGAATCCGAGGCCAGGAGAAAGGGCTCCTTTGCCGGGATTGTGGAGATGATTCCTTACCTGAAAAAGCTGGGGGTCAACTGCGTGGAGCTTTTGCCGGTCTTTGAGTTTGACGAGCAGGAGAACCAACTCTTTGTGGAGGGGAAGAGGCTTTACAACTACTGGGGCTACTCCAGTGTCTGCTTCTTTGCCCCCAAGGCGGGATACGCCGTCTCCGGCCCCATGGGGCTCGCCGCTGACGAGATGAAAAACATGGTGAAAAAGCTCCATGCCGCTGGCATTGAGGTACTTCTGGATGTCGTCTTCAACCATACGGCGGAAGGCAACGAGAAGGGGCCGACAATCTCCTTCCGGGGAATCGACAATCGGACCTACTATCTTCTGACCGAGGATGGGAAGTACTACAACTTCAGCGGCTGCGGCAACACGATGAACTGCAACAATTCCGTGGTCCGGAATTTCATCCTCGACAGCCTGCGCTATTGGGTTACGGACTACCACATCGACGGTTTCCGCTTTGATCTTGCCTCGATTCTGTCCAGGGATGAAAACGGCGCCCCGATGACCAGCCCGCCGCTGCTGGAGTCTCTTGCCCACGACGTGATTCTGGGGAAAACCAAGCTCATCGCAGAAGCCTGGGATGCCGGAGGACTGTATCAGGTAGGGAGCTTTCCGGCCTGGGGAAGATGGGCAGAATGGAACGGAAGATACCGCGACTGTCTCAGGCGTTTTCTGAAGAGCGGGGCCGACGCGGGGCCGGAGCTCCTCACAAGAATTCAGGGCTCGCCGGACCTTTATTCGAACCGGAGCGCTGAGGCTTCCATCAACTTCATTACCTGCCACGATGGTTTTACCCTCCGGGATCTGGTATCCTACAATGAAAAGCACAACATGCAGAACGGGGAGGGCAACCGGGATGGCGCCAACGACAACAACAGCTGGAACTCGGGTGCTGAGGGGGAGACGGACAATCCGGAGATCAATCAGCTGAGAAGGCGGCAGGTGAAAAACGCCGCGGTTCTTCTTCTGATCTCCCGGGGTGTCCCCATGCTCCTTTCGGGGGATGAATTTGGGAACACCCAGTATGGCAACAACAACGCCTACTGCCAGGACAACGAGATCGGATGGCTGAACTGGGGCAGCTTTGATCAGGGCCTCTGTGACTTTTTCAGCCAGATGATCGAGTTCCGGAAAGCGCACCCGGTCCTTCGGCGCTCCGACTTCTATGTCGGGAACAACAGTTCGGGCTACCCGGAGGTCTCCTTTCACTCGGAGCGGGCCTGGCAGCTGAACACCCGGGATCCTTTCCTGACCTTCGGCGTCCTCTTCAGTGAGCCTGCCCGGGATTTTGGCACGTCCAGGGACTGCTTTATCTACTGTGGAGTCAACGCTTACTGGGAAGAGAAGACCATGGAGCTTCCGATCATCCCGGCCGGCCTCTCCTGGCGCATGGTCCTCTATACGGCTGAGGGCTGTGAGATGGAGGATACCCGGCGGATCGGGGAGAGAATGATCACCCTCAGGCCGAGGAGTGTCATGCTGCTGATCGGAGCGTGAGACTTTCAGGATCTGCTCTTCATGGAGAATGGAGATGGAGAAATTTCAGAAGGTGATCGCGATCGATCCGGTGGCTCTGACAGAGTGGGGCCGGAAAGAGATCCTGAGTTCCTGCCGCAGCTTTCAGATCTATGCGGATCTGCCCCGGGACAATGCGGAGATCATCCGGAGAATCGGGGATGCCGATGCGGTGCTCCTTTCCTCCAACGCCAGAATTGACCGGGAGGTTCTTCTGGCCTGCCCAGATCTTCGCTATGTGGGGATGTGCTGCAGCCTCTACTCGGAGGAAAGCGCAAATGTCGACATCCCCTGCGCCAGGGAGAGGGGCATTCTTGTAAAGGGAATTCGGGACTACGGGGACCGGGGAGTGGTCGAGTACGTACTCTGGCAGCTGGTGGATCTTCTGCACGGATACTCCAGGGAGGCGTTTTATGGGGCTCCCTCTGAGATTACAGGCCTGAAGGTTGGCTTTGTGGGTTTTGGGACTTCCGGCAGGATGACAGCCGATGCCCTTCAGGCCTTCGGAGCAGAGATTTTCTATTATGCCAGGTCCAGAAAGGAGAACGCGGAGGCAGGGGGGATGCACGATCTTCCGCTCCATGAGCTTCTTGCCCAGAGTGATGTGATCATCACCTGCCTGAATAAAAACGTGATCCTTCTTCACGAAAAGGAGTTTCAGAAGATCGGGTCCGGGAAGATCATGATCAACACTTCGATTGGGCCGGCCTCGGATATGGAGCCGCTTTTCCGCTGGATCCAGGATCCCCGGAACATCTTCTGCTGCGATACCCGGGCGGCGCTCGGCCCGATTGCGGATCAGGCATTGGCTTTGCCAAATGTCCGCTGCCGGTATGCCTCGGCGGGGATGACCAGGCAGGCTTACGATCTTCTCAGCAAAAAGGTCCTCGACAATATGAAAGCCGCCCTCAGAGAGCTTTCCTGAGCAAAAAATAACTGTCCAGTCCTCTTTGGCCGCTTGTCGCAAAGAGAGATCATACAGTTCAAAAATAAAAATCAAAGGGAAATCAGAAAAGGGAGGTGAAAGAGGGGGGATACGGCGTGAAAGCAGGCCTTCTGGAAGATCGCCCCGCATCCCGGAGATAGAGAGAAACACAGAGTCTGGCATATCTCTGGACATCGCCGGATCTGGGGTTTTCCGGCGGAAGATTGATCAGAGAGAAACATTTCACGGATTTGGAGGAGTGATATGGCACTGTTTGGCAAGTTGTTTGAAAAGAAGGTCTGTGACATCTGCGGGGAGGAGATCGGCCTTCTCGGGAACCGCAAGCTGGAGGATGGGAACTGCTGCAAGGCCTGCGCGGCCAAGCTTTCACCCTGGTTTGATGAGAGACGTCACAGCACCGTGGAGAGCATCCGGGAGCAGATCGAGTACCGGGAGGAGAACCTGCGGCAGCTGGAGAGCTTCCATACCACCCGGACGATCTCCTCTGATCGCTTCAGCATCCTTTTGGATGAGGATCAGCAGAAGTTTGTCGTGATGAAGAACCGGACAAAGCTTCTGGAATACAATCCGGATATCCTGGACTTCTCCCAGGTGACCGGGGCAAGGCTGGATGTGGACAGTTCCAGACATGAGATCATGCGGGAAGTAAAGCGTGGGGACCAGACGGAACGGGTCAGCTACAATCCACCCCGCTATGAGTACAGCTACGACTTTCACTACATCATCAATGTGAACCATCCCTACTTTGATGACATCCGCTTTGATCTGAACAATTCCAATGTGGAGATCACCCCTGCCTATGGCGGAGGCATGATCCGTGGTACCGCCCCGCAGCCCTTTGATCCTTCCATGAATCCGGAATACCAGGAGTACGAGCGGATCGGGAAAGAGATCACAGATGTCCTGATGGGTGCCAGGAGCGAGGCGCGCGCCGCGAAAGCTGAGGAGCAGAACCCCTCGATCGTGACATGCCCCTTCTGTGGAGCCCAGACAGCGGTGACATCCTCCGGCAAGTGCGAGTACTGCGGCGGCTACGTTGGACCCGAGCTGAGAGGATGATCGATACGCGCGATCCAGAGAATCTGCCAGCGATCCTCTCAGGCTCGGCAGATGCAGAGCTGCTGAAGATTCGCCTGCGGCAGATCTATACCCGCGGGCGCGAACCGAAGGTTACGGATGCTGGCATCTGACCGGCATCTGAACGGAATCTGAACGGAATCAATGAGTTTTGCCTGACAAACGCCGGCATACGCCGGTGTTTGTCCATTTATGACTTCAGATGGACCGTTTCGCGCGTCTGTGAGCCCCATCGAAAGGGAAGGGCGAAGCCTTTTTTTGAAGCTCCAGATAGATTGAAGAGGCACGAGAGATCCGGAAATGTGAAGACAGGGGAGGCTGCTGCCAGTCAGCAGCGCGGAGGCAGCCCCGGCAGTTTTTGTCTTTTCCGGGGATAGAGGTGATGCATGAAGGTTGGCGTGACGGATGACCGTACGGATGATCAGAAGAAGGTCTCAGAACTGATTGCCCTGTCGGCTGCGAAAAGTGGCCTCAGTGTGAAGCTCCTCAGCTGGTCTTCCGGCACAGAAATGCTGGAGGATCTTGGCAGCGATGTCCGGAACATCCCGGATCTCTGCCTCCTGGACATCTACATGGACGGAATGGATGGGATTGAGACCTCTGAAAAACTGAAAAAGCTGGCTCCCAATGTCCTGATTGTCTATCTGACAGACAGCAGGGAGGACATCTTCCGGGCAGTTGCTACCCATTCCTGCTTTGACTACATCCTCAAGGAGGAGCTCAGAGAAGAGGGTCTTAGCCGGATTGAGAGGCTTCTTCACGACGCGGCATTGGAAGTGGAGCGGGGCAGCATTCGGATCCGCCTGTCGCAGAACAGACAGGACCCGGGGATCCACCTGGACGAGATCCAGTACATCACTTCCTACCAGCACTACCTGCATCTGGTGACACGGGAGGGAGAGACCAGGCAGTATCGGATGAATTTCTCGGAGCTGACCCAGCTGCTCTCGGAGTATCCGCAGTTTCTGATCTGCAACCGAGGGGTGCTGGTCAATCTCGACTATGCGGAGAACATCAATGCGGAGACGATCCTGATGAAGAACGGGATCAGTCTTCCGATTGCGCGCAGACAGAGCAGGCAGGTCATTTCCGCATTCCAGGAATATCAGTTTTCGAAGCTGGAGCGGAAGCTTCTTCAGCGGTGAGGGCAATCCCATGATGACACAAAGCGCATATGTCTCCGCCATGATGGATACCAGGGATCTGCTCATGCTGCTCCCGCTGGAAGCGTTCTGCCTGATCCCGATCTGGCACAGGAAAAAGCACAAAGGGATCCGCTTATTTCTGTCTCTTCTCTTCGCAAATCTTCTTGCTTTCCTGCTGATCTTTCTCTCTTTTCTCATCGCGGACAGAGCCGGGGAGTTTCTGGCCTTCTTTTCTGTCCTGATCTCTTTTTTCTGCTTCTTTCGAAGGGAGATTGATCTTCCCTTTATCCGGCTTGCCTATCTCCTTTCCAGCGCCCTTCCGGTGGGGGGATTTGGCAATATCGTCTACCATCTCACAGATGCTTTCCTGAATCCGACGGGCACAATCTATGATTCTGGAAACTGGGAGTCTGTACTGGCTCAGATGACCTTTGAAACAATCATGCTGCTTCTTTTACTGCCCGTCCTCCGCGGACCTCTGCGTAAGGTGCTTTTCGAGTTCCGAGAGGACAGGCCCTTTTTGCCCGCCCTGATCATTCACCTCCTCTATGCCATTGTCTGCCGCATCGCTGTGCCCATTTACAATGAGCGCCTGTTTATCGGGAGGTCGCTTGAGATCTATCTGCTGGTTTTCTCCACGTCCTTCGCCCTGGTATTCGTCCTGTTTTATCTCTTTCTCCGGGTCATGAGCAGTATCATTGAGAACGAGGACCTGATGGAGAAAGCCGCCCTGGTGGATCTGCAGGCGGAGCAATACAGGCGTCTGGAGGAGTATCTGCAGGAGACCTCCAGACTCCGGCATGACTTTCGCTATCAGATGGGTGTGCTCACCGAGCTTTTGAAAGACGGAAAGGTCCCGGAGGCCCTGGAGCTTCTGAACTCTCTGGACAGCCTGTCCTATGAGGAGAATTACCGCTACACATTCTCAAGAGCGGTCAATGCCCTGCTGAACCATTTCCACACCCGCCTGCTTCAGGCAGGCGCGAAGGCTGAGTTCCACATCAGACTGGAGGAACCCCTCTTTGTTGAGGAAATAGATCTCTGTGTGGTGCTCGGGAACCTGATGGAGAATGCCCTTGAAGCGGTGATGAGAGTCCCGGAGGAGAGGCGCTCTGTCTCCCTTCTGATGGGGCAGACAACGGCGGAGGTTCTGGTCATGAAGGTGGAAAACCCCTACGTCGAGCCGGTGAAGAAGGAAGGAAAAAGCTTTCTCTCCACCCGGCATCTGGGTTTGGGCGAGGGTCTTCGGTCTGTCTCCCTGCTCGCTGAAAAGTACGGGGGCAGCATGCGTGTGGATTATCTGAATGGTGTTTTTTTGGTGAAAGTATTGTTTCAGAAAAGACCCGACCTTGGCTGAGAAAAAAGATACCCGTACGTCGCAGGCAGCTTTCGGCATTCGGCCGGGCTGAGGCTCCTATCCCTGGGTTGAATGAGCGCCCGTCCTTCGTTTTTGCTCTGCGCTGGCAAGCCTGGCGACAAGCGGCCAAAGCGGACCGGACAGTTGCGAAAGAAGGCTGACGACAGGGGTGAAACGTTCGCGCAGAGTGAGAAGGGATCTGATCAAGGGAAAAGAATCCTTGACGGGAGGAGGAAGATCGTGATGGAGAGAGAGAAAGGCATTCTGATTGCAATAGAGGGACTGGACGGGAGTGGAAAAGCAACCCAGAGCAGACTCCTGCTCGAGCACTATGAGAAAGCGGGGAGGAAGGTTCAGGGGATCAGCTTTCCGGATTATCAGAGTGACAGCTCCGCTCTGATCCGGATGTACCTGGGCGGGGCATTTGGAAAGAATCCGGATGATGTAAATGCCTATGCGGCGTCTTCCTTCTTTGCGGTGGACCGGTACGCGAGCTTTCGGACAGACTGGGGGAAGGCCTACATGTCCGGCGCTCTGATTATCGCGGACCGCTACACGACCTCCAACGCCATCCATCAGTGCAGCAAGCTTCCGGAAAATCAATGGGAGGCGTATCTCAGCTGGCTTTTTCACTATGAATATGATCTGCTCAGCCTGCCATCTCCTGATGAGGTCATTTATCTCCGGGTGGACCCGGAGGAGAGCCAGGAGCTCATGGATACCCGCTATCAGGGGCATCAGGAGAAGAAGGATATTCATGAGGCAAATCTTTCCTACCTGAAAATGGCCCGGAAGACGGCTGACAGAATCAGCCAGAGACTGAACTGGACGGTCGTCGAGTGCATGGAAAACAGCGTCAAAGGGAAGAAGATGCGTTCCATCCAGGACATCCACGAGGAGCTGGTAAGGATTCTGGAAAAAAGGGAACTGTCCCGTCCACTTTGAGCATCTTGCACGGAGCGTGAAATCACAGAAAAAAATAAGGGGCGGGGATGAGAGCGCAAGGGATAGAAAAGACGAAAATAGCAAATGATTTGCTGATATTAAATATGGTTGTTTAGATATAATCATAAACCAAAATATAGTGGACATTTGGGGAGGCGAACTCAATTTCGATTCGATAGAGAAATCGCCTTCCCGCTCTTTTTCTGGATCGAATGCGCTGCCTGTATACCGGGAAGCATTCGAATCTTTTCGGTGTTTCACCGTGATATGCCCGTTCGTGATAGATTTGTCGCAAGTTCCCGCGCTCGCGGGGACCACAGATAGATAGCCATCGATATTCCCTTTATTCCCTTTATTATTCCCCGTGAACCTGAGAGATCGCGAAACAATCCGGAAGAGCCATTGGAAGAGCAGTGTTCATGACAGCCTTCAGGCAGGCTCGCGTAAGCGCGCGGCACGGAAGATGCCGGGTGAGTTCTTTTCTGGACGGCAGTCCTTTTTCCGGATGCGCATCCATCAGGGATGCCTGCCTGTCAGATTGCCCAAAAGGGCTTTTTTTATGGCTTTGACTCTTTTTTCGTCCTGGGAATCCGTATGGGCCGGGGTTTTTCGGCCTGCTGCGCTTGTCTGCCTGAGTAGGAAAACGTTTTTCTACTCGCTCAGACAAGGGAACTCCCTCCCTGCGGATTTCACGCACTGGAAAGCTGTTTCGGAGCCTTTTTGGTCATAGTGCCCAAATTTCCCCCTTCGTCTTTGGCTATAATTTTGTATAGACAGGGAAAATGGTCTGTGCTAGAGTTTGATTTAGAGAAACGATTACCGAAACAGGGAAGCTTCAGCCCGTGCTTTATCTGAAGTCGCAAAGGCTCATCTGCCTGCAGAGTTTATGCGATGTCTGACAAAGGCGCTGGGATCTTCCTACTGCCGATGGATTGTTTCCGAGGGATTCTCCCCACTTGAGGGGAGCGACGGATCGAAGGCTTATGTGTGGATCCACAGGGGATCCGGAAAGAGAGGACAAGCAATGAAAGAGTTTATGGGCAGAGATTTTCTTCTCGAGACAGAGACCGCGCAGCATCTGTTTCATGATTATTCTGAGAAGATGCCGCTGATTGATTACCACTGCCATCTGAATCCGAAGGAGATCTATGAGGACCGCCGCTTCGAGAACATCTCCGATGTGTGGTTTGGCGGCCTTCAGCCTGACGGGACCTTCTACGGGGATCATTACAAGTGGCGGCTCATGCGGTCGAACGCGGTTCCGGAAGAGAATATCACCGGCCGTGATGACGATTTCAAGCGTTTCTATGAGTTTGCCTGCACACTGGAGAAATGTATCGGAAATCCGATGTATCACTGGTGCAATCTGGAACTTCATCGCTACTTCGGGATCACCGAGGCGCTCAATCACAGAAATGCCCGTGAGATCTATGACAAGTGCAACGAGATGCTGAAGAATGATCCGAACTGCTCTGCCCGCGGATTCATCAAAGCCTCCAACGTGCATTACATCGGAACCACGGATGATCCGATCGACAGCCTTGAATGGCATGAGAAGATGGCTGAGGACAAGACCATGCCCTGCATCGTCCGTCCGTCCTTCCGTCCGGACAAGGCCATCAACATCACCAAGGCCGGCTTTACGGATTATCTCAGGAAACTCGCTGCTGCCGTCGGCAAGGATTCCCTGAACAGCACGCAGGATGTGATCGACGCACTGGTGAACCGCGCGGAGTTCTTCAAGGCTCACGGCTGCGTCGCGTCTGACCACGGCATCGACTACATGATGTTCCGCGAGGGCACAATGGAAGAATCGGATGCCGCGCTGAAGAAGATCCTGGACGGCGGGCAGATTTCCGTGGAGGAAGCGGAGATCTTCCAGACCAAGATCATGCAGGCACTTGGCCGCGCTTATCACAGACTGGGCATCGTCATGGAGATCCACTACGGCGCGATCCGGAACGGCAATGAGGCCATGTTTGAGAAGGAAGGCGCGGACACGGGCTTTGATGCCATCGCTCCGACCAACAGCCAGGAAGCGCTGATCCGCTTCATGAGCTCTCTTTATAAGGAAGGCGCGCTTCCCAAGACGGTTCTCTTCTCCCTGAGCGGCAGGGACAACGAGCTGATTGACACGGCACTGGGTCTGTTCCAGTCCGACGAGGTTCCGGGCAAGATTCAGCACGGACCGGCATGGTGGTTCTGCGATACCAAGAGCGGCATGGAAGAGCAGATGAAGTCTCTGGCCAACCTGAGTGTTGTCGGCAACTTCATCGGCATGCTGACCGACTCCCGTTCCTTCCTGTCCTACCCGCGGCATGAGTATTTCCGCCGGATCATGTGCAACGTGATCGGGAACTGGGTAGAGAACGGTGAGTATCCGAATGACGAAGAAGCGCTGAAGGAGATGGTTGAGGGGATCAGCTTCAAGAACGCGGCCCGCTACTTTGGGGTTTAATCGCGTATAAGCGCTGGATGGGCCTGTGAAAGATTCAGGGAGCTGATCGAGCATGAAGCCTCTGAGAAACCCTGGGATCGGCCGAAGGCTCTTCCTGGAGATCTGACCAGGAAGCCGGATACAGGTTTCCGACAGGCTTTCTGAGGAGTCCGGGGAGCGGAGGATCCGCTCCCCGGGGTTTTTACAGGGACGCGCAAAAAGGAGAGGGGGATCTGATGGCAACGATCAAGGATGTGGCGGAAGCCTCCGGTTATTCCGTCTGCACGGTCTCGAAAGCGATCTCGGGGAAGGGCTATATCAGAGACAGCACCCGGGAGAAGATCCTGAAGGTCGTGAAGGAGATCGGCTACAGCCCAAACCACCTGGCGGTCTCTTTGAAAACCGGAAGAACCTACGCACTGGCGCTGATTGTCCCCGATGTCACGAATATCTATTTTCCAAGGCTTGAAAAATATGTGGAGCGCTACGCGGAGGAGAAGGGCTACATGGTCTATCTCTGCAATGCCAACCATGACCTGGAACGGGAGAAAAAGTTTATCGAGAGCTTCTCTCAGGGCCGGGTGGACGGGGTGCTGATCACGCCTTGCAGTGAGGAACACCGGCATATTCAAAAGCTGCAGGAGACCGAGATCCCCTATCTCATTTTAAACCGCAGCTATGAGGATGACCGGGACCACTGTCTGCCTCTGGACAATGAGAAGGGGGCCTACGCGTGCGTGACCTACCTTCTGGAACATGGCTACAGAAAGATCGGCGGGGTTTTTCAGAGTTTCAGCAACAGCTCTCACCGGGACCGCTACCGGGGGGTGATGCGGGCAATTGAAAAGCACGGATGCAGTCTGGATGAGATGATGTGCCTCTTCGGCATGGACGACCTGGAGATGGCCCATGTACAGATCGGACAGCTCCTGAGCCGGGAAAATCGTCCCGAGGCCATCTTTGCCGCCAATGACATGCTCGCCTTGTCTGTCTATCAGGCGGCTTACGAGCAGTCACTCCGGATTCCGGATGATCTGGCAGTCGTCGGATATGACAACAGCATTATCGCCGACAAACTGGCGCCAAAGCTGACAAGCTTCTATCAGCCGGCAAAGGAGTGTTCCAGATGTGCAGTGGACTACATCACGGCGGCCATTGAGGGCAGGGAGCTTCCGCCTCTTCAGATGCTGGAGGGAGAGCTGGTAGAGCGGGAGTCTGTCGGGGACAGGCAGCCCGCCCGGGTGGCGGTATGAGAATGAGTTGGTAACAAAGAGAAACAAGAGAATCCCTGCGAGCGTGAGAACGTGTGCAGCATCTGGCGCGTCCTGGCAAAGAGTCAGAGAGATACCCGCGAGCGCGAAAATCTGTGACAGAACTGGGGCGAGCGGGCATATACCGGTGAAACAGCTGGCAAATTCGAATGGTTCCCGGTATCGAATCAGGAAATTGAATTTCGGTCAGGACCGGGATCAGTTCGGAGCCGG
>CADBUA010000025.1 GCA_902797665.1 uncultured Lachnospiraceae bacterium
TATTGGTGTTATTACTTATAAAAAGGAAAACATGTATTCCCGTGCGGGTGATTTCCCTGCCCGCTCTCATCCATCTATCCTCTCTTTGTGTTACCCTGATCTTTCAGGATTCCTCTCTGTAATCCAGGCAGGTGACCGCGAAGGGCTCCCCGTTTTCTCCGGAAAGGACCACACAGATGCTTCCCGTCCCTTCCCCGTACACAGCTGGACAGATCAGGTCCCCAAGAACAGCCTGGCGGATATACTGGATCTGAAGCCTTCTCAGTGAGGAGGATGGCCGCTCCACGGCGCGGAGGGCCAGGCGGACATAGACCGCATTGTTCACGTGGTGGTTGGTGTCCAGAAGCTCCTCCGTCACGGCTACCGCGGAAGCTCTTCTGCCCTCCCCGGAAGGAACCGCGATCTTTCGCGGCATGTACTCCATGTCAAACTTCGGATACAGGGTATAACGTCTGAGAATCTCCTCCGGAAAGCGGAGCGGAAGCATCTTTTCAAAATCCAGCAGGGACCAGACGGAATTAGCCTGAGCGAGAATCCTGTCCTTTGTGCCCTCCTCCGCGGCCAGAGACTCCATCCGGAAGTTTCGAAGCCCGATAATTCCCCGAAGGGCATAGGGGGAGGTACCGGTCCGGACCATCTCCCCGAGGCGTGGGAGCCTCGAGATATCCACCTGCCAGTAATTAATCACCCAGCCTGCGTTTTGTCCTTTCAGGTAACTGAGCCCGATCCCCAAATCTTCCGACTGGAAAGACGAGCAATCCTGGAAGTAGTCGATCAGAGCCGGCACTGTGAGGCTCGAATACTCATCCGTCTCACTGTAGCGGATCCTGCTGTCAAAGGTATACATGGTCTCCTCCGGTTTCTGGTTCTATCTCAGCTGTTGGTGTTTTTGATCCGATTCTGCCAGATCTCTGATGGTTTTTCATACCCATTCTTTCTCAACGTCCATCCTCAATCCATTACAAAGGAAAGATACGCTTCCATCGTGTGGGCATTGCGCACTCTGCTGTCTCCAATCACCCCGGCAACCATCTGGTACACGCTGTCGGAGATCCCTTCTGAGAGCGTCGTCTTCCCCAGCATGCTCTCCAGCAGCGTCATGAAGGTCTTCCGCTCGCTCACCTGAAGCGCCTGCAGCTCCCCCCGCTTCCCGCTCCGGTAGGTGCTTTTGATGAAGGGGACCGTCACGCCGTAGCGCCGGTAGCCCATGGACCGCGTCGGGACATAGGGCACAAGATCGCAGCGGTTGATCAGGTTGAAGATGTTCCGGACACTTTTCGCCTGCAGGGAAGACATGCGCTTCACCGCCGGTGGAGCAAAGGTATAGCAGAAGACCTTTGAAGCGCCGTAGACCAGGTTCAGGTCCCGGGCCAGAAGGTTGGCCACGGCTCCTCCGCGGCTATGGCCGCTGATCCAGATCCGGAACGTACGGCCCTTTTTTCGGTTGGCTTCGATGTAAGCTGTAAGCTCCTTGAAGACCTTTTTCTCCGCAAGGGAAAACCCTCTGTGCGTGCGGGTGAGGCCAAGGTTAAAGTTGCTCTTCCACTCATAGCCGGAGGAGGAGTAGCCGGAGATCAGCACTCCGATGATGTCGGCCCGCCCAAGCCCGTGCCTGACCGTCTTCACGCCGAAGGTATAGCTGGCATTGTCATTGTCCTCCTCCGTCCCTTCCGAGGACATTCCCGTATAGCGGCTCTCCAGGGAGCCGTAACCCGCGTCCTTCAGAAAGCGTTTGGAAGCTCCTGCCTCCCCATAGGTGGATGCGGCGCCCACAGCCAGAACACGGGCGATCATTTTGGAATACTTCCAGCTTGCAGTCTCCAGAAACCAGGAATCCTGGTAAAGGCAGGATGCTGTCAAATCAGAATCATCCGCCCCAGACTTATAGCGTACGGTAATCTTCGCTTTTTCGGCAGACACCTCCAGAGGAAATGCCAGCAAAAGCAGGGACACAAGGATCCAGAAAAGAGCCAGGCCTTTCTTCACATTTCTGCTCATCTCACGCCTCCCGCGGAAAAACTGGCCCTTGTCTGCGCGGGCACACCCGCGCAGACAAGGGGGTTTTCAAAAGCCTTGTCAGACAATCCGGACCTTCTTTTTCACCGCGCTATAGTAGTAGATGTTGTCGGAGAGGAAGAGTTCATCGTTTTGATGCTTTGTGTTGTTTTTTTTCAGAAGCTCCCGCATGGCAGCGATGGTCATCTTTCCCCGCCCTACGATCATGCACTCATTCAGGGAGCTGGGCAGGATGTAGAAACCTCTTCCCTCCATCCTCTGGTTCATCTCCTCCAGTGAATCCTCATCCGTCATCCAGTAGGATCCGTTCAGTTTTCGATCGTTGGTCATGACATAGGAGACCGGTGCTCCCTGGAAGGCATCCGCTGGCAGAATCCGGCAGGGCATCAGCCGGAGGGTGTTTTCCCGTGCCGCGTCAATGAACTCATCCGACTGGACATTCCAAAAGTCATAGAGGTCAGTGACCACCGGCGCCAGAATGGTCGGGCCGAAGACGTCTCCCTCAAGGCCGCTCTCCGGATTGATCAGGATGTTGAAGGTGACCGCCAGATCGAGGAAGGGGACATGGGGCATGTAAGCCAGGTCTTCAGCATTCCTCTCCTGATTCATGACGCTGCAGACCACGTGGCTCATGGCGAACTCCCGGTCCTGCACAGCAGTCATCAGTTTTTCCAGGCCTTCCATCATCCGCTGGCCAATCATAGACCCTGCCGCCTTCAAAAAGCTGCCGGCATCTGAAACCTCATTCCAGGAGCCCTCGCCCTGGCTCCCCCGGCTGCCTTTGGTCCTGGCGGACACAAGATAGCTGGCCCTTACAGCTTCCAGCACAGGCTGAATGCTGCGGTAGTTCAGGTATCCCTCATAGAGGCTTCCCAAGGGGGTTCCGACGGGCTGCAGGTTCTCAGACAGTATGAGAAGGAGATCTGTGCCGTGATCCACGATAGAACGAACCTGAAATCCTTTTCCCAGTCTCAGGGACAGGGCGATCTCGATCGTTGTCCTGAAGGAGTCATAATCCAAACGGCGGCACGAATATCTGTGAGATCGGCGCATAATACCTCCTTCCAGTTTCGGGTGTGATCTGGGATCTATCACAAATCCCTGCATTTCTCCATATTTTGCGGAGTCCCGGGCGCTTTCTGAAATCGAGTATAACATGATCATCAGGCCTCTGCCACCCGTCCCAGCGTTCAACGCCTGCCCATTCCGGGCCTTTCGCAGGATCATCTGGATCCTTCTTCCAGGGATGCTTTGTCCCTCTCCCGGATCTTTCTGTGGATCGTGTTCAGGACCCTCCGTTTGTCCGTGCACCAGTCCGGAGCGAGAAGAAGGGAGCGGGGCGGGTCACCGGTCACCCGGTGGATCACCGTCTCCGGCGGCAGGAGATCCAGAAAATCCACCACAAGATCCGTGTAGCGCTCCAGGCTCAGGAGGGGAAAGGGGGCTTTCTGATACCCTCTCCCCATCTCAGTTCCTGAGAGCACCGACAGTTCCTGGATCTTGATCCCGTCCAGCACTGGAGTCAGGGATGCCAGGAAGCGGGCCGTCTCCAGCATATCCCGCTCCGTCTCCCCGGGGAGCCCCAGAATCACATGCACGATGACGGAGAGCCCCGCCTCCTTGAGCCTCCGGTAGGCATCCAGAAAGACCGACAGGGTATAGCCCCGATGGAAGGCCTCTGCGGTCCGCTCATGGATGGTCTGAAGGCCCAGCTCCACCCAGACATCCTTCTGCTCATTCAGGGAGGCCAGGAGAAAGATCCACTCCTCCGGGAGGCAGTCGGGCCTTGTCCCCAGGGACAGGACCAGGATCTCCGGCAAAGAAATGGCCTCCCGGTAGAGAACACCGAGGCGCTCCGGATCTCCATAAGTGTTGCTGAAAGACTGAAAATAGGCGATATAGCGCCGATCTCTTTCAGGGATATTCTTTGGGAACTTGCTGTCCACCCGAAGCTTTGCGAACCTGATCTGTTCTCTGAGGGGCAGATTGGGGGCGGCGAACTCCCCGGAGCCTCCCGCCGAGCAAAAGCTGCACCCGCCCGTCCCACATGTTCCATCCCGGTTTGGGCAGCTGCAGCCGCTTGAGAGGCTCAGCCGATACACCTTGCCAGCGTACACTTCCCGGAGATAATCCGACAGAAACCTCCTGCTCAAGGCTTTCCTCCTTTCAA